>VGVU01000001.1 GCA_016873905.1 Betaproteobacteria bacterium
ACCGGATTATTTACGCCCATCCGCGACCTCTTCGCGGGCACGCCCATGGCCCGTGAACGGGGTTATGAGCCGGGGCGTTTTTCCTTCAACATCAAGGGCGGCCGCTGCGAGGCCTGCCAGGGCGATGGCCTCATCAAGGTCGAGATGCACTTCCTGCCCGACATCTATGTCCCCTGTGATGTTTGCCACGGCCAGCGCTATAACCGCGAGACGCTGGAGATTGAGTACCGGGGCCGCAATATCCGCCAGATACTGGAGATGACCGTCGAGGAGGCGCGCGCCTTCTTCGATGCCGTGCCGGTTGTGGCCCGCAAGCTGCAGACCCTCGTGGATGTCGGGCTGTCCTACATCCGCCTTGGCCAGTCAGCCACCACGCTATCGGGGGGCGAGGCGCAGCGTGTTAAACTGGCGCTGGAGCTCTCCAAGCGGGACACCGGCCGAACCCTGTACATCCTCGACGAGCCAACCACCGGTCTCCATTTTCACGACATCGCCCTCCTGCTCTCGGTCCTGCAACGCCTGGTCGAGCGCGGCAACACCGTCCTCGTCATCGAGCACAATCTGGATGTCATCAAGACCGCCGACTGGATCGTGGACCTGGGCCCTGAGGGCGGTGAAGGCGGCGGGCGTATCATTGCCGAAGGCACGCCGGAACAGGTGGCTGCCAACCCCGCCAGCGTCACCGGCCAGTATCTGAAAACCGTCCTTGAAAAACATGTCTGAACCCGTCCGTCTATCCAAGCTCATGTCTGAACGCGGACTCTGCTCGCGCCGCGAGGCGGATGTCTATATTGAACGCGGCTGGGTCTGGGTCAATGGCGTCCAGATCAACCTCCTCGGCACCAAGGTCGCGCCGGACTGCGAGATTCGACTCACGCGCGAGGCCAATCTGCAACAGGCCCAACGCGTGACCGTCCTGATACACAAGCCCGTCGGCTATGTCAGCGGGCAACCCGAACCGGGCTATGAACCCGCCGTCGTTCTGGTCAAGCCAGAGCACCGCTGGGAAGAGGATCGCAGCGGAGCCTTTTCCCCGGCCTGGCTCAAGGGTCTTGCCCCGGCCGGCCGGCTGGATATTGATTCGACCGGGCTGCTGGTCCTGACCCAGGATGGCCGTATTGCCAAGCAACTCATTGGCGAGAACTCGGAGATCGAGAAGGAATATCTGGTCCGCGTCACAGGGACGCTGGATGCCGCCGGGCTACGGCTGTTGAATCATGGCCTGTCTCTGGACGGCAAGGCCCTGCGCCCTGCGCAGGTCAGCTGGCAGAACGAAGACCAGTTGCGTTTTGTCCTGAAGGAAGGCAAGAAACGGCAGATCCGGCGCATGTGCGAATTAGTGGGACTCACGGTTGTCGGCCTAAAGCGCGTACGCATCGGGCGCATCATGCTCGGCCATCTGCCCTTGGGGAAATGGCGCCTGTTGCGCGCCGACGAAGGGTTCTAATGCGGCGCGACCCCGGGCGGAACAAACTCGACCCGATCACCCACTTGCAGGCCTAGCGCCACAGCCGCCGAACCCCGGTTCATGGCGATCTCGACCAGACCGTTGGCGTTGGCGTGCCAAAACACTTCGCCCTTCCCGCCCTCGCTAAAGGTTCGCCGCCAAGACAGGGGCGTTTGCCCCTTCAGTTGCAAACGATCTTGCGCCCCCCACAAGGCCGCCCGCAGCCCCGTCCAGGCATTTCCATAATGATCGACATAGATCACGCGCGGCAAATCAGAGGGATCGAACTCGACCTGCAAGGCAGCCATAGGCGCCAGGCTGCCCTCAGCGAGCATTTCGTCCAGTTCACCCCGCGCCAGACGGGCCGCAACGGGCGCAAACAGGTCACGGCCGTGAAAGCTCTCAGACAAGCGCTCGGGCCGCCAATCAATACGGTAGATCTGACAGGCCGTTGCGCGCTGCGCCCGAACCGAGAGCAGGCCGTTATCGGGCCCGACAAACCAGACCCCATCCGCGCAAAGCGCAACCGGTTCCCGCGGGCCGCCAACACCCGGATCCACGACGGCCAGAACCACGGTGCCGGTAGGCAGCGTGAACGCATCGATCAGGTGCGCTCCAGCATGGGCATTGAAATCCGGCACGGCATGGAGGAGATCCACAACCGGAAGCGCCGGCGCCTCACGATGCAAGACGCATTTAAGCTGCCCCACATAGGGATCCGTCCAGCCGTAATCCGTTATGAGCGCAATCATCGCCATACGGATCCTTCGGCACACACATCCGAAGACAAAAAAGCCGGCTGAAAGGCCGGCTTCTTGTGCGCCATTGGCACGGTATTACTCAGCCGCTGACTCGGTCGTGGCAGCGCGATCAACCAGTTCGATCAAGGCCATCGGAGCATTGTCACCGACGCGGAAACCAAACTTGAGGATACGGGTGTAGCCGCCGTTACGGGCCGCAAAACGCGGGCCCAGATCATCAAACAGCTTGCCGACCAGATCACGATCACGCAGGCGGTCGAAGGCGAGACGGCGGTTGGCCAGGCTCGGCTTCTTGCCCAGGGTGATCAGCGGCTCGACGACGCGACGCAGTTCCTTGGCCTTGGGAAGGGTGGTTTTGATGACTTCGTGCGTCAGCAGGGCAATCGACAGGTTGCGAAGCAAGGCCTGACGATGGCTGGAGGTACGATTCAGTTTACGGTTGGAGAGACGGTGACGCATATCAACCTCGATTCACAGTGGGGCGTTCCAACCCGGTGGGCGGCCAGCTCTCCAGCTTCATGCCAAGCGAGAGACCGCGAGCCGACAATACATCCCTGATTTCATTCAGGGATTTACGGCCCAGGTTGGGGGTTTTAAGAAGTTCATTTTCGGTGCGCTGAACCAGATCACCGATGTAATAAATGTTTTCGGCCTTGAGGCAGTTTGCAGAGCGAACCGTCAATTCCAGTTCATCCACCGGACGCAGATAGACGCCCTCGACCTGGGTGCCTGCCATGGACGGCTGATGCGAAGACTCGATGGTGACGCCACGCAGCTCAGCGAACGGCACCAATTGATTGATCAGCAGACGCGCCGACGCACGCACCGCCTCTTCAGGATCGATCACACCATTGGTCTCGATCTCAAGAATCAGCTTGTCCAGATCGGTACGCTGTTCAACGCGAGCAGCCTCAACGCTATAGCTCACACGGCGCACCGGGCTGAACAGGGCATCCATGGGGATGGTACCCACAGCGCGGGTTTCTTCGCCATGAACACGGACCGTCGAAGGCTCGTAGCCACGGCCAGAGGCAATGGTAATCTCCATATCCAGACGGCCGCCCTGGGTGACGCGGGCAATGACATGGTCCGGATTAAGAATCTCAACCTCGGAACCTGCAATGATGTCAGCCGCGGTCACAACGCCTTCACCGTTCTTCTTGATCTGCACGGTGGTCTTGTCGCGGCCATGCAGCTTGACGGCCAGGCCCTTCAGGTTAAGGAGGATATCGACGACATCTTCCTCGACGCCATCAATCGTGGAATATTCGTGCACCACGCCCGCAATGCTGACCTCGGTCGGTGCATGACCTTCCATGGAGGACAACAGGATGCGACGCAAAGCGTTGCCCAGGGTGTGACCGTAACCACGCTCGAAGGGCTCAAGCGTGATGCGGGCCTGACGAGGGGAAACGCTATCGACCTCGATGATGCGCGGTTTAAGCAGTTCTCCGGTTTGGGACATGTCTGGTTCCTTGGTAGACCGACGAATAACGCCGGCTAATTACTTCGAATACAGTTCGACAACGAGATTTTCGTTGATCGTCGGCGGCAATTCAGCACGGGCCGGCATGGCCTTGTAAGTCCCCTTGAGCGACTTGGTATCCACCTCGACCCACTCGGGGAAGCCACGACCCTGAGCCGCTTCAACCGCGCCCTTGATACGCAGTTGCGCCTTGGCGCGTTCAGCCACTTCAACCACATCACCCGGCTTGACCTGGTAGGACGGGATGTTGACACGACGACCATTGACCAGAATGCCGTTGTGGCGAACCACTTGCCGTGCCTCGGTACGGGAAGCACCAAAGCCCATACGATAGGTCACGCTATCCAGACGGGATTCGAGAATCTGCAGCAGGTTTTCGCCGGTCACGCCCTTGCGATCCGAAGCGGACTTGTAGGTCAGGCGGAACTGGCCCTCAAGAACGCCATAGATGCGGCGAATCTTCTGCTTTTCACGCAGGTGAACGGCATAGTCGGACAGACGCTGGTTCTTTGCGCCGTGTTGACCAGGGCGCGAATTACGGCGCTCGATGGCACACTTGTCGGTATAGCACTTCTCGCCCTTGATAAAGAGCTTCTCGCCTTCACGGCGGCACTGACGGCACTTGGGATCGGTATTACGGGCCACGCTGTGGTCTCCTTGAATCAGATACGACGCTTCTTGGGCGGACGGCAGCCGTTATGCGGCATGGGCGTCACATCCGAGATGCTGATAATCTTGAAGCCCAGCAAATTGAGGGCACGAACGGAGGAGTCACGACCAGGACCCGGACCCTTGACCCGAACTTCCAGATTCTTGACGCCATATTCCTGAGCCATCTTGCCTGCGCTTTCGGCTGCGACCTGAGCTGCAAACGGGGTGCTCTTGCGAGAACCCTTAAAGCCGGCACCACCAGAGGTTGCCCACGACAGGGCATTACCCTGACGGTCGGTAATGGTGATGATGGTGTTGTTAAAAGACGCGTGGACATGCGCAACGCCGTCAACGACATTCTTCTTAACCTTCTTGCGCACGCGGGCGCCGGAATTTGCCTTAGCCATGATATTTTATCCTGCCGTTATTTCTTGACTTGCATCTGACGACGCGGACCCTTGCGAGTACGGGCGTTGGTGCGAGTACGCTGACCACGCAACGGAAGACCGCGACGGTGGCGCTGACCACGATAGCAGCCAAGATCCATCAAACGCTTGATGTTCATCGTGATTTCACGACGCAGATCGCCTTCGACGGTAAACTTCTGCACGCCATCGCGAAGTTTGTCGATGGCCGCGTCATCGAGGTCCTTGATCTTGGTGGAGGGTGCAACCCCACACTGCTCGCAAATCTGGCGAGCACGCGTACGGCCAATGCCATACACGGCTGTCAAGGCAATCTCAGCATGTTTATGATTGGGGATATTAACCCCAGCAATACGGGCCATCAGAAACTCCGCACGGAAAACGAAACATTATACAAAATTAACTCCCAGCTTTCAACTGAAAAGTAACCCTAGGGCATTAGCCCTGGCGCTGCTTGTGACGTGCCTCAGCGCAAATAACGCGCACAACACCATTGCGGCGCACGATCTTGCATTTACGACAAATCTTCTTGACCGATGCTTGAACTCGCATATTCGGCTCCTCTAAAACTCAATGACCTAAAAAGTTTCCGCCCTTGAAATTCGCTTTCTTGAGCAAACTCTCGTACTGATGGGACATCATGTAGGACTGAACCTGCGCCATGAAATCCATCGAAACCACCACCAGAATCAGCAAGCTGGTACCGCCAAAATAGAACGGAACATTCCATTTCAGGATCAGGAATTCCGGCAGCAAACAGACCAGCGTGATATAGACCGCGCCTACGACCGTCAAGCGCGTCATGATCTTGTCGATATAACGCGAGGTTTGGTCGCCCGGGCGGATACCCGGCACAAAGGCACCACTCTTCTTCAGATTGTCTGCCGTCTCACGGGGATTGAACACCAGCGCCGTGTAGAAGAAACAGAAGAACACGATGGCCGTTGCGTAGAGCAGCACATAGAGCGGCTGCCCCGGAGACAGCGCCGCACCGACATCGCGCAACCAGGTCATGCTCTCGCCGCTACCAAACCAGCCGGCCAGGGTCGCGGGGAACAGGATGATGCTCGACGCGAAGATCGGCGGAATCACACCCGCCATGTTGATCTTGAGCGGAAGATGCGAGCTCTGGCCACCATAGACCTTGTTGCCCACCTGACGCTTGGCATAGTTGACCAGAATCTTGCGCTGGCCCCGCTCAACAAACACCACCAGGGCCACAACCAGAATGGCGCCCACAAACAGGAGCAGTGCCAGCGGGATCGAGAAGGCGCCCGTACGGGTCAGGTCGAGGGTACCGCCGATCGCCGCAGGCAAACCGGCCGCAATACCCGCAAAAATGATCATGGAGATACCGTTGCCCAGGCCGCGTTCAGTAATCTGCTCGCCCAGCCACATCAGGAACATGGTGCCGGAAACCAGGGTCAGCATGGTTGTTATACGGAACATCATGCCCGGATCAATCACCAGGCCCGGCTGACCCTCAAGGGCAATGGAGATACCGATGGCCTGGAAGGTTGCCAAGACCACGGTTCCGTAGCGGGTGTACTGGGTAATCTTGCGCCGCCCGGCCTCGCCTTCCTTCTTCAATGCCTCCATCGAAGGGGATACCACCGTCAGCAACTGCATGATGATGGAGGCCGAGATGTAGGGCATGATGCCCAAGGCAAAGACCGTGAAGCGCTCAAGCGCACCGCCGGAGAACATGTTGAACATGCCCAAAATGCCACCGGCCTGCGTCTTGAAGAGCTCGGCCAGAACAACGGGATCAATACCGGGAACGGGAATGTGCGCACCGATGCGATAGACGACCAGCGCCCCGATGAGGAACCAAACACGTTGTTTGAGATCACCCATCTTGCCAGATATCTGCATGAGGCCAGCCGCACCGGACACTTCGTTCTCCCGAACCTGACTTAAGCCGCTTCGACCACGGAGCCGCCAGCCGCCTCAATGGCAGCACGCGCACCAGCCGTCACACCGAGACCCACAAACTTGATCGCCTTGTCGATCGAGCCCGCGAGAATCACCTTGGCGCTACGCGTCATTTGCGGCACCAAGCCCGCCTGCAGGAGGACCAGCAGATCGACGGTATCAACCGGGAGCTGGGCCACATCAGACAAACGAACCTCGGCCTTGAAGGCGCGATCAACAGAGACAAAGCCGCGCTTGGGAAGACGGCGTGCCATGGGCATCTGACCGCCTTCGAAACCGACCTTATGGAAACCGCCGGCGCGGGACTTCTGACCCTTGTGGCCACGGCCTGCCGTTTTGCCAAGACCCGAACCGATACCACGGCCGAGACGCTTCTTGGAGTGCTTGCTGCCTGCACCCGGTTGGATGGAATTCAGATACATCAGAGAACCTCGCTCTTCAGCAGGTAGCTAACGGTCGTGATCATGCCGCGATTAGACGGCGTGTCATCGACGACAACAGAGTGGTTCAGGCGCTTCAGGCCCAGACCACGAACACAGGCGCGATGCGACTGGATGGTGCCAATCACACTCTTGACCTGAGTTACCTTGATTTTACCGGTCGAATTTGCCATCAGTTACTCCATGATCTCGGCGACGGACTTGCCACGCTTGGCGGCAATGTCAGACGGGGTGTTCAGCTGCTTCAGGCCATTCAGCGTTGCCCGCACCACATTGTTGGCGTTGGTGGAACCGAGGCACTTGGCGAGCACATTGGTCACACCCATCACCTCAAAGACGGCGCGCATTGCACCGCCGGCAATAATGCCCGTACCTTCGCTAGCCGGCTGAATCAGCACGACAGCCGCGCCATGACGACCGACAACGGCGTGATGGAAGGAACCATTCTTCAGCGGGATCTTGACCATATTGCGGCGGGCCTCATCCATGCCCTTTTGCACGGCCACCGGCACCTCGCGGGACTTGCCCTTGCCCATGCCAACCGAACCGTCACCATCGCCCACCACCGTCAGGGCGGAGAAAGCCATGATCCGACCACCCTTAACCGTCTTGGAAACACGATTAACGGCAATCATCTTTTCACGCAGGCCGTCGCTGACCTCTTCTTGCTTTTGCTGTTGTTGCATCTTAGCCATGATCTTCCCCGCTATTAGAACTGCAGACCATGCTCACGGGCTGCATCGGCAAGGGCCTTGATGCGACCATGGTAAGCAAAACCGCTCCGGTCGAACGCTACGCGATCAATGCCGGCCGCCTTGGCCTTTTCTGCAATACGCTGGCCAATCAGGGTCGCAGCAGCGATATTGCCGCCGTTCTTGACCTGGCCACGCATCTCCTTCTCGGCCGTAGAGGCCGAAGCCAGAACGACGGCGCCACTCGGGTCAATGACCTGAGCATAAACATGCGAATTGGTGCGGTGCACACTAAGGCGCGCCACCACGAGTTCGGCGATCTTTGCGCGGGTTTTGCGCGCTCGGCGCAAACGCCGGATCTTCTTTTCCATGATCTTAACTCCGGGTTATTTCTTCTTGGTCTCTTTGATCGAGACCACTTCATCAGAATAGCGAACACCCTTGCCCTTATAGGGCTCCGGGGGACGATAAGCACGAACTTCGGCAGCGATCTGGCCAACCACCTGCTTGTCAGCCCCCTTGATCAGCACCTCGGTCTGGGAGGGCGTTTCCACCTTGATGCCGGCAGGCATGGTGTGGACAACAGGATGCGAGAAACCAAGCGAGAGATTCAACTTGTCGCCCTGAGCCTGGGCACGATAACCCACGCCAACCAGCGTCAATTTGCGCTCAAAGCCTTTGCTTACGCCCTGCACCATATTGGCCAGCAAGGCACGAATGGTGCCCGACATGGCATGCGCAAAACGGCTCTCGTTGGCCGGAGCCACCTGAAGCTGACCATCGGCGTGAACCACCTGAATATCAGCCACCAGGGACTGAGTCAGTGCGCCCACCGGACCTTTAAGCGTAATAGCCGTCGCGGAGAGGGAAACCTCAACACCCGCGGGAACAACAACCGGATTTTTAGCAATGCGTGACATATTCTACCTTTGCCAAAATATCAAGCGACGATACAGAGAACTTCACCGCCGACGCCCAAGCTGCGCGCCCGGCGATCGGTCATGACGCCCTTGGAAGTGGACACAATCGCAACGCCCAGACCGTTCATCACGCGCGGCAGATCATTGCTGCCCTTGTAAACGCGCAAACCCGGGCGGCTAACGCGCTCGATCTTGCCAATAACCGGCTCACCTGCGTAATAACGCAGCGCCATCTCCATCTCAGACTTACCGTCTGCCTGACGAATTACATAACCATCGATATAACCTTCATCGCGCAACACATCGGCAATCGCGGTCTTCAGACGCGATGCGGGCATACGAACAGTGGTCTTCTCAACCAACTGCGCGTTGCGAATGCGGGTCAGCATATCGGCGACGGGATCGCTCATGCTCATACTATTCTCCTTACCAGCTGGCCTTGACCACGCCCGGAATTTCTCCGTTCATGGCAAGCTCACGAATCTTGATACGGCACAGGCCAAACTTGCGGAACACGCCACGCGGACGGCCCGTAATCTGACAACGGTTACGCAAACGGACCGCACTCGAATTTCGCGGCAGATCTTGCAATTCCATGCGCGAGGCGTAACGATCCTCATCGCTCCGGCTCATGTCATTGGCGGCAGCCAGAAGGGCCGCGCGCTTGGCAGCGAATTTCTTGACCGTTGCACGGCGCTTGGATTCGCGATTGATCATTGAGGTCTTGGCCATGATCGATCCTTAATTTTTGAACGGAAATTTAAAGGCCGCCAACAGGGCGCGTGCTTCAGCGTCCGTCTTGGCCGTTGTCGTAATCGTGATGTTCATGCCGCGCAGCGCATCCACCTTGTCGTACTCGATCTCGGGGAAGATGATCTGCTCACGCACACCCATGTTGAAATTGCCACGACCGTCAAAGCCCTTGCCGCCAATACCACGGAAGTCGCGAATACGCGGAATCGCAACCGTCACCAGGCGATCCAGAAATTCGAACATCTGCTCGCGGCGCAAGGTCACCTTGCAGCCAATCGGATAACCGTCACGAATCTTGAAGCCTGCAATCGACTTGCGCGCCTTGGTCACGACAGGCTTCTGGCCCGCGATCTTGGTCATGTCACCGACAGCAAAATCCAGGATCTTCTTGTCGCCGACCGCCTCACCGACACCCATGTTGAGGGTAATCTTCTCAATACGCGGCACCTGCATGATCGACTTGTAGCCAAAGGTCGACATCATCTGGGAAACCACGGTCTCTTTGTAGAACTCTTTAAAACGGGCCATGTTCGCCTCACGCATCCACAACTTCGCCATTGGACTTGAAGAAACGCACCTTGCGGCCATCCTCCAGCGTCCGAATGCCCACGCGATCACCACGGCCAGTGCCACGGTTGAACAGCGCAATATTCGATTGATCCAGCGGCATATCCTTATCCACCAGACCGCCCTGCGTACCCTTCATCGGGTTCGGCTTGGTCGCCTTGCGAACACGATTAATGCCCTCGACAACCACCTTGCCGGACACAAAACTCAGGACCGTGCCCCGCTTGCCCTTGTCCTTACCGGTCAGAACGATGACCTCATCACCCTTGCGAATCTTGTTCACGGTTCGACTCCTTAAAGAACTTCGGGCGCCAGCGACACGATCTTCATGAACTTCTCGGTACGCAATTCGCGCGTGACCGGTCCAAAGATGCGAGTGCCAATGGGCTCAAGCTTGTTATTCAGCAGCACCGCCGCATTCGCATCGAAACGCACCAGGGCGCCATCCGGACGACGAACACCCTTGGCGGTACGAACGACGACCGCGTTATAGACATCACCGCGCTTGACACGACCCCGCGGAGCCGCATCCTTGATGGTGACTTTGATAATATCGCCGATACCGGCGTAACGACGCTTGGAGCCGCCCAACACCTTGATGCACATAACGGAGCGTGCACCGGTATTGTCAGCCACGTCGAGCATGGTCTGCATTTGGATCATGATTTCCTCACTCCAACTTACCCCAGCCAGTTCTCACAGGCCAGGCAGTTTTGGATCCCAAAGGGTCTTGCGTTAAACGCTCAGAGACAACTTTTATCGCCCCTGAACCGTGAGCCGCGCATTATATATGCGCAGCGACTTTATTGCCAAGCTTTTTTGCAGGCCCTCTCAAGAGGGCAGCGGATATCAGGCCGCGTTCGCGCCACCGACGACCGAAACCACAGTCCAGGCCTTGGTCTTGGAGAGCGGACGGCACTCCTCGATGGTCACGACATCACCCTCATGGCAACGACTGGATTCGTCGTGCGCATGGTATTTCTTGGACAGGCGAATAACCTTGCCCAGAATGGGATGCTTGACGCGACGCTCGACCAGAACGGTAACGGTCTTTTGCATCTTGGTGCTCACAACCTTGCCAGTCAGCGAGCGGGTAACTTTGTTTTGTTCGGTCATGATCTACCTTTTACCCAACCTGCCCAGCCTGAGCGTTTGCCTCGGTCATGAGGGTCCGCACACGGGCGATATCTCGGCGCACACGACGCAGTTCATGCGTCTTGTTGCTCTGCTGCGTGGACAACTGCATGCGCAGGCTGAATTGCGCGCGCAGAAGCTCCACCAGCTCCTTGTTCATATCCTCGGCACTCTTGCCACGAATTTCGCTAATCTTCATATCAACCCCCAATTTGACGGGTCACAAAGGTCGTCGGAATCGGCAACTTGGCCGCAGCAAGCCGGAAAGCCTCACGCGCCAAAACCTCATCGACGCCGTCCATCTCGTAGAGCACCTTGCCCGGCTGAATCTCGGCAACATAGTACTCCGGATTGCCCTTACCGTTACCCATACGAACTTCCGCCGGCTTCTTGGAAATCGGCTTGTCCGGGAAGATGCGGATCCAGATCCGGCCACCGCGCTTGATGTGACGGGTCATGGCGCGACGAGCCGCTTCAATCTGGCGTGCCGTCAGACGGCCCCGGCCAACGGCCTTGAGGCCAAAATCACCGAAACTAACCGACGAACCACGCTGAGCGAGACCCGTATTACGACCCTTTTGTTCCTTGCGGAACTTCCTTCTAGCTGGCTGCAGCATGTTTCACTCCTGGCTTCTTGGCGCGCTTGGCCGGTTCAGCCGCAGCTGCCGGGGCCTCAGTGCGCGCACCGTGTTCACCCTTGTAAACCCAGACCTTGATACCGATGTCACCATAGCTGGTGCTTGCGGTTGCGACGCCGTAGTCAATATCAGCGCGCAGGGTATGCAAGGGCACACGACCTTCGCGATACCACTCGGTACGGGCAATCTCTGCGCCATTCAGACGGCCAGAGCTCATAATCTTGATCCCTTGTGCCCCAAAACGCATGGCGTTCTGCATGGCGCGCTTCATGGCGCGGCGGAACATGATGCGCTTTTCGAGCTGCTGGGCGATATTCGCCGCCACCAGGGTGGCATCCGTTTCCGGCTTGCGCACTTCTTCAATATTCAGAGTGGCCGGCACCGAAATGTGCTTCGCAAGCTCCTTCTTGAGGATCTCGATCTCTTCGCCCTTGCGGCCGATCACCACACCCGGACGGGCGGAGTAGAGCGTAATACGCGCGCTCTTCGAGGAGCGCTCGATCATGATCTTGCTCAAGGACGCATTGGCGAGTTTCTTTTTCAGGAACTCACGAACCTTGTGATCTTCAACCAGCATGGCGCCAAAGTTTTTCTTGCCGCCATACCACTTGGAGGACCAATTCTTGGTGACAGCCAGACGGAAACCAATCGGATGTATCTTTTGACCCATAACTTACCTCACTCGCCAACAGTCACAGTGATGTGACAGGTGGGTTTCATGATCCGGTTACCACGACCCTTGGCACGGGCAGTGAAACGCTTCAGCACCGGGCCCTCATCGACATAAATGGTTTTCACCTTAAGGAGGTCGATATCAGCACCTTCATTGTGCTCGGCATTGGCAATGGCCGACTCAAGCACCTTCTTGATCACCACGGCCGCCTTGCGGGGCGTGAAGGTCAGAATATTGAGCGCCTTATCCACGGCCTTGCCGCGCACGATATCGGCCACCAGACGCGCCTTCTGGGCGGAGATCCGTGTACCTTTTAATACTGCAGTCGCTTGCATTGTTCGCTCCAGTTACTTCTTGGCCTTCTTGTCCGCCGCATGCCCCTTGAATGTACGGGTCAGCGAGAACTCGCCCAGTTTGTGCCCAACCATGTTCTCGGTCACATAAACAGGGATATGCTGCTTACCGTTATGCACCGCGATGGTGAGGCCGATAAAATCCGGCAGGATGGTGGAACGACGTGACCAGGTCTTGATCGGACGCTTGTCCGAATTGGCCTGTGCGGCTTCTACCTTTTTCATGAGGTGCCCGTCAATGAACGGACCCTTCTTAACAGAACGCGCCATCTAGATTACCCCTTAAGCCTTGTGGCGACGACGCACAATCATGACGTCGGTCCGCTTGTTGTTGCGAGTACGATAACCACGCGTCGGAATACCCCAGGGAGTGACCGGTACGCGACCTTCGCCCGTGCGACCCTCACCACCGCCATGCGGGTGGTCAACCGGGTTCATTGCCGTACCGCGAACGGTCGGGCGAATACCCAACCAACGCTTGGCACCGGCCTTACCGAAGGAACGCAGGCTGTTTTCTTCGTTACCCACTTCACCCAGGGTGGCGCGACATTCGATGTGCACCTTGCGAATCTCACCGGAACGCAAACGCAACTGAGCGTAGGAACCGTCACGAGCCAGCAACTGTGCTGAGGTACCGGCCGCACGAGCCATCTGCGCGCCCTTGCCCGGCATCATCTCAATGCAATGCACCGTCGAACCGACCGGAATGTTACGCAGCGGCAGCGTATTGCCCGACTTGATCGGAGCATCAGCACCGCTCATCAGCGTTGCGCCTTCAGCAATGCCACGCGGGGCAATGATGTAGCGACGCTCACCGTCGGCGTAGCACAAGAGTGCAATGTGCGCGGAGCGGTTCGGATCATACTCAATGCGCTCAACACGGGCGGCGATGCCATCCTTGTCGCGCTTGAAGTCGATCAAACGGTAATGCTGCTTGTGACCACCACCCATATGACGGGTCGTGATGTGACCATTGTTGTTACGGCCAGCCGTCTTGCTCTTTTTCTGGAGCAAAGCGGTGTGCGGCTTGCCTTTGTACAAGCCCGGCGTCACAACCTTCACGACGGCACGGCGGCCGGCGGAGGTGGGTTTAACCTTTACGAGTGCCATGACTTATTCCCCTGCGGCAAAGTTGAGTTCCTGACCCGGTTGCAGGCACACATAGGCCTTCTTCCAGTTGGAACGCTGGCCCATAGACTTGCCGAAACGCTTGGTCTTGCCCTTCACATTGAGCACCTTGACATCAGCAACCTGAACCTTGAAGAGCAACTCGACGGCGGCCTTGATCTCAGGCTTGGTTGCACTCGTCGCGACGCGAAGCGTAACTTGCTGCTGCTTGTCAGCCACCATCGTCGCCTTTTCGGACACAACCGGCGCCAGGATCACTTGCAGCAAGCGAGCCTCATTGAATTGTTGGCCGTTCATGCGTACATCTCCTCAATACTGCGCAGCGCTTCACGCGTCACCAAAACCTGATCAAAGCGAATCAGGCTAACCGGATCAGCCTGTTGAGGCTCCAACACCAGCACATTGGCCAAGTTGCGGGAAGACAACCACAGATTTTCATCAACCACCGGGGCAATAATCAGAACGCGATCATTGTTGATGCCGAGATCTTTCACCTTTGCGGCCAGCAGCTTGGTGCGCGGCGCGTCAACAGAGATCTCGTCAATCACGCGCAGACGCTCGGAGCGAGCCAGCTGCGAGAGGATCGAGGCCATGCCAGCACGGAACATCTTGCGATTGATCTTCTGGCTGAAGTTCTCATCCGGCTTGTTCGGGAAGGCCCGGCCACCACCACGCCACAACGGGCCAGAGGTCATACCGGCACGCGCACGACCCGTACCCTTTTGCTTGAACGGCTTCTTGGTACTGTGATGCACTTCAGCACGCGTCAACTGGGCACGGTTACCGCTACGGGCATTGGCCTGATAGGCCGTGACCAACTGATGTACCAGCGCTTCGTTGTAGTCGCGCGCGAAAAGAAGATCCGAGGCCGCTACGGCACCCGCATCCTGGCCCTGGGCATTAATCAGCTTCAGTTCCATCAGGCACCCCCTTTGACAGCCGGACGCACGACGATATCACCACCCTTGGAGCCCGGAACGGCACCCTTGATCAGGAGCAGCTGACGCTCGCTATCGACGCGGACGATTTCCAGATTCTGGACCGTGCGATTAACCGCACCCATGTGACCGGCCATGCGCTTACCCGGAAACACGCGGCCCGGATCCTGCGCCATACCGATGGAACCCGGAGCGTTATGGGAACGGGAGTTACCGTGCGAGGCACGCTGCGAGGAGAAGTTATAACGCTTGATAACACCCGCGTAGCCCTTACCCTGCGTGACACCGGACACATCCACAATCTGACCGACCTGGAAGATATCGACGCCAATGCTGGCACCCGGTGCATACTGGGACGCCACTTCGGAGGGAACGCGGAACTCGGTGATGCCACGCGCTGCATCGACACCTGCAGCCGCCAGATGACCGGCAACCGGCTTGGTAATGCGGCTGGCGCGACGGGAGCCATATGCCACCTGCAGGGCATCATAGCCATCACCCGATTGGGTTTTGATTTGCGATACGCGGTTGTTCGACATGTCCAACACGGTTACCGGAACGGACGCGCCGTCTTCGGTAAAAACGCGGGTCATGCCGATCTTGCGACCGACAAGGCCTAGAGTCATGTTTTCATTTCCTTATTCAAGGGCCGACTACAATTGGTCGGCTAAAAACCCAAAGGGGTCACGCTCGAGGCGCAACCCCTTACAGAGGGGGCATACTTTACTGCAGCTTGATCTCGACGTCAACCCCTGCCGGAAGATCCAGCTTGGTGAGCGCATCGACCGTTTTGTCGGTCGGATCAATGATGTCCATCAAACGCTTGTGAGTGCGAATCTCCAGTTGGTCGCGGGAGGTCTTGTTCACATGCGGGGAACGCAGGATGTCAAAGCGCTCAATGGCCGTCGGCAAGGGAACGGGGCCCTTCACCACGGCACCGGTACGCTTGGCGGTATCCACGATTTCGGCCGCCGAGCGGTCGATGAGCGTGTAGTCATACGCCTTCAGGCGGATACGAATCTTTTGCTTTTGCATGGCCAATCCTTACTCAATAATCTTGGCGACGACGCCGGCGCCGACGGTACGACCGCCTTCACGAATAGCGAAGCGCAGACCTTCTTCCATGGCGATCGGGGCAATCAGGGCCGCAGTAATCGACACGTTGTCGCCCGGCATGATCATCTCGGTCCCGGCCGGCAGCTCGATCGCACCGGTCACATCGGTGGTGCGGAAGTAGAACTGGGGACGGTAGCCATTGAAGAACGGGGTGTGACGACCGCCTTCTTCCTTGGACAGCACATAGATCTCGGCGGTGAACTTGGTGTGCGGCTTGATGCTGCCCGGCTTGGCCAGAACCTGGCCGCGCTCAACATCTTCACGCTTGGTGCCGCGCAGCAGTACGCCCACGTTGTCGCCCGCTTGACCTTGGTCGAGCAGCTTGCGGAACATTTCAACGCCGGTACAGGTGGTCTTGGCGGTGGCTTTGATGCCCACGATTTCAAGTTCTTCGCCAACCTTGACGATGCCGCGCTCAACACGACCGGTCACGACGGTGCCGCGGCCAGAGATGGAGAAGACGTCTTCGATGGGCAGCAGGAAGGGCTTGTCCACAGCGCGCTCAGGCGTGGGGATGTAGCTGTCGAGGGCATCGGCCAGACGGATAATGCTGGGCTCGCCGATGTCGGACTGGTCGCCTTCAAGGGCTTTCAGTGCGGAGCCAATGACGATGGGCAGGTCATCGCCCGGGAAATCGTACTTGGAGAGGAGTTCACGCACTTCCATCTCAACCAGTTCGAGCAGTTCGGCATCGTCAACCATGTCAGCTTTGTTCATGTAGACGATGATGAACGGCACGCCCACTTGGCGGGCCAGCAGGATGTGCTCGCGGGTCTGGGGCATGGGGCCGTCAGCAGCGGACACAACCAGAATGGCGCCGTCCATCTGGGCGGCACCGGTAATCATGTTCTTCACATAGTCAGCGTGGCCAGGACAGTCCACGTGGGCGTAGTGACGGCCAGCCGTCTCGTATTCCACATGGGCGGTGTTGATGGTAATACCACGAGCCTTCTCTTCCGGGGAGGAGTCAATCTCGTCATATTTCTTCGCCGCGCCGCCAAACTTCTTCGACAGAATCGTGGTGATCGCCGCCGTCAGGGTCGTCTTTCCATGGTCAACGTGACCAATCGTTCCCACGTTTACGTGCGGCTTAGTACGCTCAAATTTTTCCTTGGCCATTCTCGATTACCTCAATTATTTCCTAGTGTTGATGACGGCTTCGGCCACATTACGCGGGGCTTCGGCATAGTGTTTGAATTCCATGGAGTAGGTCGCACGGCCCTGAGACATGGAACGCAGGTCGGTGGAGTAACCAAACATCTCGGCCAGGGGCACTTCTGCCTTCACTGACTTACCTGTGGCCAAATCCTCCATACCCTGAATGATGCCGCGACGACGGTTCAGGTCGCCCATCACATCACCCATGTAGTCTTCCGGCGTTTCCACCTCAACCGCCATCATCGGCTCCAGCAGGGTCGGTGTCGCCTTCCGCATACCATCCTTGAAGCCCATGATCGCGGCCATCTTGAAGGCCTGCTCGGACGAGTCAACCTCGTGGTAAGAACCATCGAACAGGGTGACCTTCACATCGACCACCGGGAAGCCTGCCAAGACGCCGTTGTTCAGCGCCTCCTTCAGGCCCTTGTCCACGGCCGGGATATATTCACGCGGCACGGAACCGCCCTTGATGGCGTCCACAAACTCGTAACCCTTGCCCGCCTCGTTCGGCTCGATCTTAAGCCAAACATGACCAAACTGGCCCTTACCGCCGGACTGCTTAACAAACTTGCCTTCGGACTCCACCGCCTTCTTGATGCACTCACGGTAAGCCACTTGCGGGGCGCCAACATTGGCCTCGACATGGAACTCACGCTTCATGCGATCAACCAGAATTTCAAGGTGCAGCTCGCCCATACCCGAGATGATGGTCTGACCCGTTTCTTCATCGGTACGCACACGGAAGGACGGATCTTCCTGAGCCAAACGATTCAGGGCCAGGCCCATCTTTTCTTGGTCGGCCTTGGTCTTCGGCTCAACGGCCACATGAATAACCGGCTCCGGGAAGACCATGCGCTCGAGGACGATCGGCTTGTCCTGAATACACAGGGTATCGCCCGTGGTTGCATCCTTCAGACCCACCGCCGCAGCGATGTCGCCGGCATGAACCTCTTTGATCTCTTCGCGCTCGTTGGCATGCATCTGCAGGATGCGGCCAAGACGCTCTTTCCGACCCTTGACCGAGTTGTAAATGGAATCACCCGCCTTCACGGTGCCGGAATAGACACGGAAGAAGGTCAGCTGGCCCACAAACGGGTCGGTCATGATCTTGAAGGCCAGGGCCGAGAACGGCTCAGCGTCGTCCGCCTTGCGCTCAGCCTCAGAGCCATCTTCAAGCTCACCCTTCACCGGGGGAATATCCAGCGGCGAAGGCATGTAATCAATCACGGCGTCGAGCATGGCCTGCACGCCCTTGTTCTTGAACGCGGAGCCGCACAGCATCGGCACGATCTCGCTGGCAATGGTGCGCTGACGCAGGGCCTGCTTAATCTCTGCCTCGGACAAGTCGCCTTCTTCAAGGTACTTGTTCATCAACTCTTCACTGGCCTCAGCGGCCGTTTCGACCAGCTTCTCACGCCATTCGTTACAGGTGTCCACCAGATCGGCCGGGATATCACCGTATTCGAACTTCATGCCCTGGGAGGCCTCATCCCACAGGATGGCCTTCATCTTGACCAGATCAACCACACCCGCGAAGGTATCTTCAGCGCCAATCGGCACCTGAATCAGCACCGGGTTGGCCTTCAGGCGCAAACGCATCTGCTCATAGACACGGAAGAAGTTGGCGCCGGAGCGGTCCATCTTGTTCACAAAAGCCAGACGGGGCACGCCGTACTTGTTGGCCTGACGCCACACGGTCTCGGACTGCGGCTGCACGCCACCCACAGCGCAATACACCATACACGCGCCGTCCAGAACACGCATGGAACGCTCAACCTCAATGGTGAAGTCCACGTGACCGGGGGTGTCAATGATGTTGACGCGATGCTCGGGGCGGGCCAGATCCATGCCCTTCCAGAAACAGGTCGTTGCAGCCGAGGTAATGGTAATACCGCGCTCCTGCTCCTGCTCCATCCAGTCCATGGTGGCGGCGCCGTCATGCACCTCGCCAATCTTGTGATTGACGCCGGTGTAGAACAGGACGCGCTCGGTGGTGGTGGTCTTTCCTGCGTCAATATGCGCGGAAATACCGATGTTGCGATAGCGATCTAGGGGGGTCTTGCGTGCCACAGTGGGTGTTCCTTATCAGAAGCGTTGGCGATGAGCGATCAGAACCGGAAGTGCGAGAAGGCCTTGTTGGCCTCTGCCATACGGTGAACTTCTTCGCGCTTCTTCATGGCCGAACCACGACCCTCAGACGCATCCAGCAGCTCGCCAGCAAGGCGCGCATCCATGGATTTTTCGCCACGCTTGCGGGCGGCATCTTTCAACCAGCGCATCGCCAGAGCGGTGCGACGGGACGGGCGAACCTCAACCGGCACCTGGTAGTTGGCACCGCCGACACGACGGGACTTGACCTCGACGACCGGACGAATGTTCGACAGGGCTTGAGCGAAGACCTCAACAGCCACCTTGCCGCTCTTTTTCTCGATCTGCTCGAAGGCGCCATAGACAATGCGCTCAGCGACGGACTTCTTGCCGCTGGTCATGATGACATTCATAAACTTGGCAACTTCTTGGTTGCCATACTTCGGATCCGGCAGAACCAGACGCTTGGGAACTTCGCGACGACGTGGCATCTATAACCCCTTACTTAGACTTAGCGGCTTTGGCGCGCTTGGCACCATACTTCGAACGAGACTGCTTGCGATCCTTGACGCCTTGTGTGTCCAGGCTACCGCGAACGATGTGATAACGCACACCCGGCAAATCCTTGACCCGGCCGCCGCGCACCAGGACCACAGAGTGCTCCTGCAGGTTGTGGCCTTCGCCACCGATGTAGCCGATCACCTCAAAGCTGTTGGACAAGCGCACTTTGGCAACCTTACGCAACGCCGAGTTCGGCTTCTTCGGGGTCGTGGTGTAAACACGGGTACATACGCCACGCTTCTGGGGGCAGGCTTCCATGGCGGGAACCTTGCTCTTTTCGACCGGCGCCTTGCGCGGTTGGCGTATCAATTGGTTAACAGTTGGCATCGTCTAGCCTTTTCTCTACAAGTTTTCTATCAGTTTCGAACCGCAAAATTCGCGGCCCGCGGGAGATCGTTCGCCAGGAGCGATCCCGCGGGCCTGAAAAAGAGGGCGGATTTTATGCAGTCTCATGCGTGCTGTCAAGATGCTTGCGCACCGTTATCTGCAACTTCTGCTGAACTTTCCTCAGCAAAAATGGCCGATACATCGACATCTGCCGCCGCCTCGGCGGCCTGCCGCTGCCGCGCACGGTGGTAGGCAAGGCCGGTACCCGCGGGCACCAGTCGGCCCACGATGACATTTTCCTTGAGACCACGGAGGCCGTCCCGCTTGCCCATGATGGCGGCTTCGGTCAAGACGCGCGTGGTTTCCTGGAAGGAGGCCGCCGAGATGAAGGATTCCGTCGACAAGGAGGCCTTGGTAATGCCCAGCAGGACATCTTCATGGACCGCCGGGAGGCCGCCTTCGGCACGCACACGGTCGTTCTCGGCCAACAGATCGGCCCGCTCAACCTGCTCGTTCGGAATGAAGCGGGTATCGCCCACATCGACGATATTGACCCGACGCAGCATCTGACGCACCACAACCTCGATGTGCTTGTCATTGATCTTCACGCCCTGGAGGCGGTACACATCCTGAACCTCGTTGATGATGTAGCGCGCCAAAGACTCCATGCCTTGCAGACGCAGGATGTCGTGCGGATCCGCCGGACCGTCAACGATGGTCTCGCCCTTCTGTACCACCTGGCCATCATGCACGGTGACATGCTTGTCCTTGGCAATCAGATAGTCATGCGGAACGCCATCCATATCGGTGATCACGAGGCGTTGCTTGCCCTTGGTATCCTTGCCGAACGACACCGTGCCGGTGATTTCGGCCAGCACGCCCGCGTCCTTCGGAGAACGCGCCTCAAACAGCTCGGCGACGCGCGGCAAACCGCCGGTAATATCGCGGGTCTTCGTGGTCTCTTGCGGGATACGGGCCAGCACATCACCCACCTTGACCTCCTGACCGTCCTTCACCGTGATCAGGGAGCCCACATGCAGGGTGATGTTCACCGGGATATCCGTCCCGGCCACCTTGACCTCCAAGCCATCCTCGCCGATCAGACGCACTTGCGGTCGCACAACGCCCGCCTTGCTTGCGGTTCCGCGACGCTTGGCGTCGATCACGATCAGGGTCGACAAGCCAGTGACCTCATCGATCTGCTTGGCCACCGTCGCGCCTTCTTCCACATTCTCGAATTTCACGCGGCCGGAGTACTCGGTAATGATCGGACGCGTATGCGGATCCCAGGTGGCCAGGGCCGTACCTGCCTTGATGGCCTGACCGTCCATGACCGTCAGCACGGCGCCATACGGCACCTTGTGGCGCTCACGCTCACGGCCCGTTGCCTCGGCAATCACAATCTCGCCCGTGCGGGTAATGACGATAAGCTCGCCACGCGCGCTGGTGACATAGCGCATACTCGGGCCGAAGCGCACCACGCCTTCCGACTTGGTCTCAACCTGGCTGGCCGCCGCCGCCCGCGAAGCCGCACCACCGATGTGGAAGGTCCGCATCGTCAGCTGGGTACCCGGTTCGCCAATCGACTGCGCGGCAATGACGCCCACCGATTCGCCGGCATTGACGATGGATCCGCGACCCAGGTCACGGCCATAACACTTGGCACACAAGCCGCGACGGGTCTCGCAGGTCAGCGGTGCGCGCACCTTGACCTCGTCGATACCCAGCTCATCAACCTTGTCCACCGCCGCTTCATCAATCAGCGCCCCGGCCGCAATGATCGTCTCGCCGGTATCCGGGTTAACCACATCCACCGCCGCAACCCGACCCAGGATACGATCGCGCAGGGCCTCGATCACATCGCCGCCTTCAACCAGCGGCTTCATGACCATGCCATTTTGCGTGCCGCAATCATCTTCGATGATGGCAAGATCCTGCGTCACATCGACCAGACGGCGGGTCAAGTAGCCCGAGTTGGCGGTCTTCAACGCGGTGTCAGCCAGACCCTTGCGGGCGCCGTGCGTCGAGATGAAGTACTGCAACACATTCAGGCCTTCGCGGAAGTTCGCGGTAATCGGCGTCTCAATGATCGAGCCGTCCGGCTTCGCCATCAGGCCGCGCATACCGGCCAACTGGCGGATCTGCGCGGCGGAACCGCGGGCGCCGGAGTCGGCCATCATGTAGATGGAGTTGAAGGACTCCTGCTTGACCTGCTTGCCCTCGCGGTCGGTCACGGTCTCGTGCGAAAGCTGCTCCATCATCGCCTTGGCAACCTTGTCGCCGGCCTGACCCCAGATGTCCACCACCTTGTTGTAGCGCTCGCCCTGAGTCACCAGACCGGAGGTGTATTGCGCCTCGATCTCCTTCACCTCAGATTCGGCCTTGCCCAGGATGTCGGCCTTCTGGGGCGGCATCAGCATGTCCTGCATGCAAATGGAGATACCACCACGCGCTGCCATCGAGAATCCGGTGTACATCAGCTTGTCGGCGAACACGACGGTCTCCTTGAGACCGCAGGTACGGAAAGCGGCATTAATCAGCCGGGAAATCTCTTTCTTCTTGAGCACGCGATTCACGGCCTCGAAGCCCAGCCCTGGCGGCAGGATCTCGGACAGCATGGCACGGCCCGCCACCGTCGTAACCCGGATCGTGCGGCTGACGAGCTGACCGTCATCGCCAAACACCCGCTCGCGGATACGCACCGTGACCTTGGCATTGATATCAACACGCTTTTCCTGCCAGGCGCTCTGCAGCTCGGCCAGATTGGCGAACAGCATGCCTTCACCACGGGCATTAACACGCTCGCGGCTCATGTAGTACAGACCCAACACGATATCCTGCGACGGCACGATGATCGGTTCACCGTTGGCCGGCGACAACACATTGTTGGAGGCCAGCATCAGGGTCCGAGCTTCCATCTGCGCTTCCAGCGACAGCGGCACATGCACGGCCATCTGGTCACCGTCGAAGTCGGCGTTGAAGGCCGTACACACCAGCGGATGCAACTGGATCGCCTTGCCCTCGATCAGGATCGGCTCAAAGGCCTGGATGCCCAAACGGTGCAGCGTCGGTGCGCGGTTCAGCATCACCGGATGTTCGCGGATCACCTCTTCGAGGATGTCCCAGACCACCGGTTCCTGGTCATCCACCATGCGCTTGGACGCCTTGATGGTGGTTGACAGACCCAACGCCTCGAGACGGTTGAAGATGAACGGTTTGAACAACTCAAGCGCCATCAACTTGGGCAGGCCGCACTGATGCAGCTTGAGGGTCGGGCCCACCACGATCACGGAGCGGCCCGAGTAATCCACGCGCTTGCCGAGCAGGTTCTGACGGAAACGACCGCCCTTACCCTTGATCATATCGGCCAACGATTTCAGCTGGCGCTTGTTGGCGCCCGTCATGGCCTTGCCGCGACGGCCGTTGTCGAGCAGGGAATCCACCGACTCCTGCAACATGCGTTTTTCGTTGCGGACGATAATCTCGGGCGCCTTCAGTTCCAGCAGGCGCTTCAAGCGGTTGTTGCGGTTAATGACGCGGCGATACAGATCGTTCAGGTCCGAGGTCGCAAAGCGGCCACCATCCAGCGGCACCAGCGGACGCAGATCCGGCGGCAACACCGGCAGAACCGACAGAACCATCCATTCCGGCTTGATGCCGGACTTCACGAAGGCCTCCAACACCTTGAGGCGCTTGGAGAACTTCTTCAGCTTGGTGTCGGACGAGGTGGTCTTCAGCTCGCTGCGCAGACGCTCGATCTCGCCCGGCAAGTCAATATTGCGCAACAGGTCGCGGATACCTTCCGCGCCCATGCTGGCAGAAAACTCATCCCCATATTCTTCGACCTTGGCGAGATGATCCTCTTCCGTCAGCAACTGGCCCGGCAGTAGCGGGGTCATGCCCCCTTCGGTCACCACAAAGGCCTCAAAGTAGAGCACGCGCTCAATATCACGCAGCGTCATGTCGAGGACCATGCCCAGACGGCTGGGCAGGCTCTTCAGGAACCAGATGTGCGCCACCGGGCTCGCCAGGTCAATATGGCCCATGCGCTCACGGCGCACCTTGGTCAAGGTCACTTCGACGCCACACTTCTCACACACCACGCCGCGATGCTTGAGGCGCTTGTACTTGCCACACAGACACTCATAGTCCTTGACCGGACCGAAGATCTTGGCGCAGAACAAGCCATCGCGCTCCGGCTTGAAGGTGCGGTAGTTGATGGTTTCGGGTTTCTTGACCTCGCCATACGACCAGGAACGGATCTTTTCCGGCGAGGCGAGACCAATCTTGATCCCGTCAAACTCTTCGCTGGGGGTAACTTGCTTGAACAGATCGAGCAATGCCTTCATTTTCGGCTCCTAGTATCAGTGACGCTCAAGATCGATATCGATCCCGAGTGAGCGAATTTCCTTGACCAGCACATTGAACGACTCCGGCATGCCGGCCTCGATCTTGTGCTCGCCCTTGACGATGTTCTCGTACACCTTGGTACGGCCATTCACATCGTCCGACTTAACGGTCAGCATTTCCTGCAGCACATACGATGCGCCGTAGGCCTCCAGCGCCCAGACTTCCATCTCACCGAAGCGCTGGCCGCCGAACTGCGCCTTACCACCCAGCGGCTGCTGGGTGACCAGGGAGTACGGGCCGGTCGAACGGGCGTGCATCTTGTCATCGACCAAGTGGTGCAGTTTGAGCACATGCATGATGCCCACCGTCACTTTGCGATCAAAGGCATCGCCGGTGCGACCGTCATACAAGGTGACCTGAGTTTTAGCCGGAGTGAAGCCGAGGCGCTCGGTATTGGCGTCCCCGCTGGGGTAGGCCAGATCCAGCATGGCCTGAATCTCCGTCTCGTGCGCACCGTCAAAGACCGGGCTGGCAAAAGGCACGCCCTTGCGCAGGTTGGCAGCCATCTCAAGGATCGCCGCATCGCTCAGGGCCGAGAGGTTTTCCTTGTGGCCGGAGGCGTTATAGATCTTCTCCAGATACTTGCGCACCTCAGCGGTCTTGTTGTGCTGATCCAGCATCTCGCCAATGCGCAGGCCCAAACCACGAGCTGCCCAGCCCAAGTGCATCTCCAGCACCTGACCCACATTCATCCGGGACGGCACGCCGAGCGGGTTGAGGCAGACATCGACCTGTCGGCCATCGGCCATGAACGGCATGTCTTCGACCGGAACGATCTTGGAGATCACGCCCTTGTTACCGTGACGGCCGGCCATCTTGTCACCCGGCTGCAGGCGACGCTTGACCGCGATATAGACCTTGACCATCTTGATCACACCCGCCGGCAGATCGTCACCCTGGGTCAGCTTCCGACGCTTGACCTCAAACATCTGGTCAAAGGCCTGACGCTGCTTGTCGAGCGACTCCCGAACGGCTTCCAGTTGCCGAGCCGTGTCATCGTCGGTCAGGCGAATATCAAACCAATCATGGAATTTGACACCCTCCAGATACGCCGCCGTCACCTCAGCGCCCTTGGCCAGCTTGTTGGGGCCGCCCTTGGCCGACTTACCGATCAAGAGACGCTGCAAACGCGCCTGGGCATCGGCCTCAACGATACGCATCTGGTCGCCCAGGTCTTTCTGGTACTGACGCAGATGGTCGTTGATGATCTGGTTGGCGCGCGAATCGCGCTCCACGCCTTCGCGGGTAAAGACCTGCACATCAATGACGGTGCCGCTCATGCCGGTTGGCACGCGCAGGCTGGTGTCCTTCACATCGGAGGCCTTCTCGCCAAAGATGGCGCGCAGGAGTTTTTCTTCCGGGGTCAGCTGCGTTTCACCCTTGGGGGTTACCTTGCCGACCAACACATCGCCCGCCTTTACATCGGCACCGATATAGACAATGCCCGCCTCATCAAGGCGACCCAGTTGTTGCGGCGACAGGTTGGAGATGTCCTTGGAGATTTCCTCGGAACCCAGCTTGGTATCCCGCGCCACCACCGACAATTCTTCAATGTGAATGGAGGTGTAACGGTCTTCCGACACCACGCGCTCGGAGATCAGGATGGAGTCCTCGAAGTTGTAACCGTTCCAGGGCATGAACGCGACCAGCATGTTCTGGCCCAGCGCCAGCTCACCCATGTCCGTCGAGGCCCCATCGGCGATCACATCGCCGCGTTGCAGGGAATCACCCTGGCGCACCAGCGGCCGCTGATTGATGTTGGTGTTCTGGTTGGAACGCGTGTACTTGGTGAGGTTGTAGATATCCACACCCACCTCGCCCGACTGAGCCTCGCTGTCATGAACACGCACCACCACACGGCTGGCGTCCACATAATCCACCACGCCACCACGGCGCGCAGTGACCACCGTACCGGAGTCGATGGCCGCCGTCCGCTCAATGCCCGTACCGACCAGGGCCTTTTCGGGACGCAGACAGGGCACCGCCTGACGCTGCATGTTCGAGCCCATGAGCGCACGGTTTGCGTCATCGTGCTCCAGGAACGGAATCAGCGAGGCCGCCACCGAAACGACCTGCGCCGGGGCCACATCCATGTACTGGATCTTGTCGGCCGTCGCCAGCATAAATTCGCCGTTGTAGCGGGAAGAGATCAGGTCATCGGCAAACTGACCCTTGTCGGTCAGGGTTGAGTTCGCCTGAGCGACCACATATTTGTTTTCTTCAATCGCCGACAGGTAATCAATCTCCATCGTCACCTTGCCATTGACCACCCGGCGATACGGCGTTTCGAGGAAGCCGTAGTCATTGGTCCGCGCATACAGTGCCAGAGAGTTGATCAGGCCGATGTTCGGACCTTCCGGGGTTTCAATCGGGCAGACGCGACCATAATGCGTCGGGTGCACATCGCGCACCTCAAAACCCGCACGCTCACGGGTTAGACCGCCCGGGCCCAGGGCGGAAATACGCCGCTTGTGGGTGATCTCCGAGAGCGGATTGGTCTGGTCCATGAATTGCGAAAGCTGGCTGGAACCGAAGAACTCCTTGATCGCGGCCGAGATCGGCTTGGCGTTGATCAGGTCGGTCGGCATCAGATTATCGGCCTCGGCCTGATTGAGGCGTTCCTTGACGGCGCGCTCCACCCGAGCCAGACCGGCGCGGAACTGGTTCTCGACCAATTCGCCCACGGAGCGAATCCGGCGATTGCCCAGGTGATCAATGTCATCGACCTCGCCCCGACCATTGCGCAATTCAACCAAGGTCTTGATGACGGCAACAATGTCGTCATTGCTGAGAATGTTTTCACCATCCACCTCGGTACGGCCGATGCGACGGTTGAACTTCATGCGCCCAACACGCGACAAATCATAGCTGTCCGTGCTGAAGAAGAGGCGCTGGAACAGGGCCTCAACCGCCTCCACCGTCGGCGGCTCACCCGGACGCATCATGCGATAAATGGCAATGCGAGCCGTCCATTGATCAGCCGTCTCGTCAATCGCCAAGGTCTGCGACATGAAGGCGCCGTGATCCAGGTCATTGGTATACAGCGTGTCAATACGGGTCAGACCGGCGCCCTGGATCTCGACGAGCAACGCCTCGGTGATCTCGTCGTTGGCCCGCGCAATAATCTCCCCGGTGTCCGGGCTGACCAAGGCCGTGGCCAACACCCGGCCAATCAGAAAATCGCCGTCAACTACGACCTTCTTGACGCCCGCTGCCTCCAGATCGCGCACATGGCGCGCGGTGATGCGTTTGTCCTTGGCGACCAGAACCTTGCCGTCCTTGGCCAGAATATCAAACTTGGCAATCTCGCCTTTGAGGCGCTCCGGCCTCAGATCCAGCTCAATACCCTTCTTGCCGAAGTGGAAGGTCTCCATTTCGAAGAAGTCGGCCAGAATTTGCTCGGGGGTATAGCCCAGCGCCTTGAGCAGGATCGTGACCGGCATCTTGCGGCGACGGTCAATACGGAAATAGACCAGATCCTTCGGATCGAACTCAAAGTCGAGCCAAGAGCCACGGTAAGGAATGATCCGGGCCGAAAACAACAGCTTGCCGGAGGAGTGCGTCTTGCCCTTGTCGTGCTCAAAAAAGACGCCCGGTGAGCGGTGCAGCTGAGAAACGATGACGCGCTCGGTGCCGTTGATGACAAAGGAGCCATTCGGCGTCATGAGCGGCAGTTCGCCCATATACACCTCTTGGCTTTCGCGCACTTCCTTGATCTTTTCCTTGCTGCTCTCGCGATCAAGGATGATCAGGCGAACCTTGGCGCGCACCGAGCTGGCAAAGGTCATGCCACGCTGTTGACATTCCGCGATGTCAAACACCGGCTGACCCAGGGTGTAACTCACGAACTCGAGGCGTGCACCCCCATTGTTGCCCACGATCGGGAAGATCGAGGTGAAGGCCGCCTGCAAACCCGTATCAGCGCGATCTGCAACCTCCACGCCCTCCTGCAGGAAATCCCTGTAAGACTCCAGTTGAGTCGTCAACAGATAGGGTACGGGTAACACGCCGGCCCGCTTGGCAAAGCTCTTACGGATGCGTTTTTTCTCAGCGAAGGTATAGCTCATGACAGCTCCGAGTCAGTGACAGGGAAAAACAGGAAATTGACAACAAATCCTTAAAACCAGTTATCAGCCATCGCGCCCACAAGTGAGCGGGAGGGCTGATAACGGTTGCTAACGAGTCTCAAGACAGCAGAACAAGCAGCAAAACAAACAGCGAAAGGCCGGCTGACCGGAGGCCTTACCCCCGGTCACCAGCCTGTTACGGACTTGCGCCCGTAGCATCAAGTCTTACTTGATCTCGGCGGTTGCGCCCGCTTCGGTCAGCTGCTTGAGGATGTCGTCAGCCTCAGCCTTCGGACAGCCTTCCTTGACCGTCTTCGGTGCGCCGTCAACCATGTCCTTGGCTTCCTTCAGGCCCAGGCCGGTAATGGCACGGACGACCTTAATGACGGAAACCTTGTTGGCGCCGGCGGCGGTCAGGACCACATCAAACTCGGTCTTCTCTTCAGCCGGTGCTGCAGCAGCGCCGCCTGCACCCGGAGCTGCCACGGCCATGGAGGCTGCGGAAACGCCAAACTTCTCTTCGAACGCCTTCACCAGGTCGTTCAGATCCATCACCGTCATTGCGCCAACGGCTTCCAGGATGTCTTCTTTGCTAATTGCCATAATGGATTACTCCTAAGATTAATTCAGATCGTATCGATGCGTTGCCAGCCAGGGAAAACCCAGGCTTAAGCCGCCGCACCTTCTTCTTCGCGTTTCTTGGCCAAGGCCGCCATTGCGCCGGCAAAACCGGTCAGCGGGGCCTGCATGACGCCCAGCAGCATAGCGATCAATTGCTCGCGGCCCGGGGTTGCAGCCAGGGCCTTGACGCCGTTCTGGTCGAGCGCTTTGCCCGCATAAGAACCGGCCTTCAGCACCAGCTTGTCGTTGCCCTTGGCAAAATCGTCGAGCACCTTGGCGGCGGCTACCGGATCTGCAGAGATACTGTAGATCAGCGGGCCGACCATATCCTTGGCCAGCGGCGCAAACGGCGTATCCGCCACAGCCCGACGCACCAAGGTGTTTTTCAGCACCCGCAAGTAGACACCCGACTCGCGGGCCTTCTGCCGCAGCGCGGTGAGATCAGGCACCTGCACGCCACGGTATTCGGCCACGACGATGGTCTGGGCGTTGGCCACTTGTGCCGACACCTCAGCCACGACGGCTTTCTTGTCATTCAGATTAAGACTCATATGTCCTTCTCCTTGTCTGTCCATAAACACAACGGTGTTAAACCGTTGCACCCACGGCGACCTGAACGCGGAAGAGATCCGGATAACCGGAACCTGACCTGTTCTGGGCACACCGTCTGCGCAGGCCTTGGACCCTGTGGGTCCTGTCATTAAGCCGTCCCCCAACAACGAGTTCGGCGCCTGCGGTCTTTGACGACCTACCTGCCCGACCTTGCGGTCAGACAGGCAGCCCAAAGTTCTTTTATTGTCCGAGGCTGGTTTGATCCACGCGGACGCCCACGCCCATCGTGCTGGACACGGACACCTTCTTCATGAAAACACCCTTGGCAGCTGCCGGCTTGGACTTGTTCAAGGCATCCAGCAGGGCAACGAGGTTTTCACGCAGGGCATCAACCTCAAAAGAGGCGCGACCGATGGTGGCGTGGATGATGCCCGACTTGTCGGTACGGTACTGAACCTGACCCGCCTTGGCGTTCTTGACGGCCTGGGCCACATTCGGCGTAACAGTGCCCACCTTCGGGTTCGGCATCAGGCCACGCGGACCGAGCACTTGACCCAACTGGCCAACCACCTTCATGGCGTCCGGCGTCGCGATCACGACATCAAAGTCCACACGGCCGCCCTTGATCTCGGCAGCCAGATCATCGAAACCGACGATATCGGCACCCGCTTCTTTGGCGGCCTCGGCATTGGCGCCCTGTGCGAACACGCAGACGCGCACCGATTTACCCGTGCCACGCGGCATAACCACCGCACCCCGAACAACCTGGTCCGATTTACGCGGATCAACACCCAGATTCACGGCGACATCAATGGATTCGTTGAACTTGGCCGTTGCGGCACCCTTGACCAGACCCAGGGCCTCGTCAACGGCATAGACCTTGTTCCGATCAACCTGGCCCATCAGGCCCTGCATACGCTTGGAAATCTTTGCCATATCACACCCCCTCAACATTCAAACCCATGCTGCGCGCGGAGCCAGCGATGGTACGCACGGCCGCATCCATGTCGGCTGCGGTGAGATCCGGGGCCTTGGCCTTGGCGATCTCCTCAAGTTGTGCGCGAGAAATGGTGCCCACCTTGTCGGTGTGCGGCTTGGGGCTGCCCTTGGTAATGCCGACCGCCTTCTTGATCAGGATGGTCGCCGGCGGCGTCTTCATGATGAAGGTGAAGGACTTGTCAGCAAACGCCGTAATCACGACAGGAATCGGCAGACCCGGTTCCATACCCTGCGTCTTGGCGTTAAACGCCTTGCAGAATTCCATGATGTTCAGACCGCGCTGACCCAAGGCCGGGCCAATAGGCGGCGAAGGATTAGCCTTGCCGGCCGGCACTTGCAGCTTGATATAGCCGATAATTTTCTTTGCCATTTTAAACTCCTTTAAATGGGTCGTTACGAGACTGGCCGTCTCTCCCCTGCACTACAAACGGGCCGAAAAATCAGGTTTTCTCGACCTGCGAAAACTCCAGCTCCACGGGCGTCGCACGACCAAAGATGGTCACGGCCACACGCAGCTTGTTCTTTTCATAATTCACTTCTTCCACCGTCCCGCTAAAGTCTGCGAACGGTCCTTCGATCACGCGCACCACCTCGCCGTGCTCGTAGGCAATCTTGTGGCGCGGTTTTTCAACACCCGCCTGCATCTGGCCCAGAATGGCATCAACCTCTTTCTGGCTGATCGGGGCCGGCTTGGTCGGGGTCCCGCCAATAAATCCACTGACCTTGGGCGTGCTCTTGACGATGTGCCAGCTGGCATCATCCATCTCCATTTGCACCAACACATATCCCGGGAAGAACTTGCGCTCGGTCACCCGCTTCTGGCCAGCCTTCATCTCAACGACTTCTTCGACCGGAACCAGGATCTCACCAAATTTATTTTCCATTTCGGCGTTTGCGATCCGCTCCTTCAGAGCGCGCATGACGCTCTTCTCAAAGCCCGAGTAGGCATGCACCACATACCACTGCATCGACATCAGGAGACCCTACCCATCAAATTCTGAATCAGCCAGCCCAGCAGACTATCCACGAGCCACAAAAACAGCGCCATAACCACGGCAAACAACAAGACAACGCCCGTCATTTGCAAGGTCTCGCGCCGAGTCGGCCAAACCACCTTGCGCGCCTCGACGATGGACTCCTGACCCAGGGCAAACATCTGCTGGCCCGGTGCCGTCATCCTGACGACAACCAAGGCCAAGCCTACCCCGGCCAGAACAGAAAGGACCCGCAACACCATGGCCACCTGGTCGCCCAAAAGGTAAAAGCCGGCAAGACCGGCTACTACCAACAACCCTGCCAAAAGCAGTTTGAGTTTATCTGTCATATCTTTCTTAACTGCTGCACAGCTTGCAACTTCATCGCAATCCTGCAACTTTATGTGGCAGGCCAAGAGGGCCTCGAACCCCCAACCTTCGGTTTTGGAGACCGACGCTCTGCCAATTGAGCTATTGGCCTTTCATTCCTAAAAGGCAGCAAAGGCCGGGAGCTTTAGCCCCCGGCCCGCGCCGCCCATCAATTACTCAATAATCTTGGCGACGACGCCGGCGCCGACGGTACGACCGCCTTCACGAATAGCGAAGCGCAGACCTTCTTCCATGGCGATCGGGGCAATCAGGGCCGCAGTAATCGACACGTTGTCGCCCGGCATGATCATCTCGGTCCCGGCCGGCAGCTCGATCGCACCGGTCACATCGGTGGTGCGGAAGTAGAACTGGGGACGGTAGCCATTGAAGAACGGGGTGTGACGACCGCCTTCTTCCTTGGACAGCACATAGATCTCGGCGGTGAACTTGGTGTGCGGCTTGATGCTGCCCGGCTTGGCCAGAACCTGGCCGCGCTCAACATCTTCACGCTTGGTGCCGCGCAGCAGTACGCCCACGTTGTCGCCCGCTTGACCTTGGTCGAGCAGCTTGCGGAACATTTCAACGCCGGTACAGGTGGTCTTGGCGGTGGCTTTGATGCCCACGATTTCAAGTTCTTCGCCAACCTTGACGATGCCGCGCTCAACACGACCGGTCACGACGGTGCCGCGGCCAGAGATGGAGAAGACGTCTTCGATGGGCAGCAGGAAGGGCTTGTCCACAGCGCGCTCAGGCGTGGGGATGTAGCTGTCGAGGGCATCGGCCAGACGGATAATGCTGGGCTCGCCGATGTCGGACTGGTCGCCTTCAAGGGCTTTCAGTGCGGAGCCAATGACGATGGGCAGGTCATCGCCCGGGAAATCGTACTTGGAGAGGAGTTCACGCACTTCCATCTCAACCAGTTCGAGCAGTTCGGCATCGTCAACCATGTCAGCTTTGTTCATGTAGACGATGATGAACGGCACGCCCACTTGGCGGGCCAGCAGGATGTGCTCGCGGGTCTGGGGCATGGGGCCGTCAGCAGCGGACACAACCAGAATGGCGCCGTCCATCTGGGCGGCACCGGTAATCATGTTCTTCACATAGTCAGCGTGGCCAGGACAGTCCACGTGGGCGTAGTGACGGCCAGCCGTCTCGTATTCCACATGGGCGGTGTTGATGGTAATACCACGAGCCTTCTCTTCCGGGGAGGAGTCAATCTCGTCATATTTCTTCGCCGCGCCGCCAAACTTCTTCGACAGAATCGTGGTGATCGCCGCCGTCAGGGTCGTCTTTCCATGGTCAACGTGACCAATCGTTCCCACGTTTACGTGCGGCTTAGTACGCTCAAATTTTTCCTTGGCCATTTCTATACCCCTAACTAAAAAGGATCGGCAACAACATCACTCAAAAACACAACACCAACTGGTGCCCATGGACAGAATCGAACTGTCGACCTCTCCCTTACCAAGGGAGTGCTCTACCTCTGAGCCACATGGGCGAAACTCTTGGTTCCGCAGAACTCCCTCAACCTTCAACCAACTTAACCCACTGGAGCGGGTAGCGGGAATCGAACCCGCGTCATTAGCTTGGAAGGCTAAGGTTCTACCATTGAACTACACCCGCTTTTTGTCTCACGAAACGCGTCTCAACCACTGGCCAACACCGTCAGCCAATAACCCTCAGGTCGGCTACCAACTTACGACACCAAACCCTTACGAAATCTGGTGGTGGGGGAAGGATTCGAACCTTCGAAGGCAGAGCCGTCAGATTTACAGTCTGATCCCTTTGACCGCTCGGGAACCCCACCGGGAAAGCGCGTGATTATCCCGACCCGGGATGCGCTTGTCAATCACACATTGAAAAGGAAGTTCATGACATCGCCATCACGAACCACATACTCCTTACCCTCCGAGCGCATCTTGCCCGCCTCTTTCGCACCCTGCTCGCCCTTGCAGGCCACAAAATCGTCAAAGCCTATCGTCTGGGCGCGAATAAATCCCCGTTCAAAGTCGGTATGGATCACCCCCGCCGCCTGCGGAGCCGTATCGCCCTTGTGAATTGTCCAGGCCCTCACCTCTTTAACTCCCGCGGTGAAATAGGTTTGCAGACCCAACAAGTCATAGCCCGCCCGGATCAGGCGATCCAGACCCGGCTCAGCCTGCCCCATTTCGGCCAGAAACTCCTGTCGATCGGCCTCATCCAGAACGGCGATCTCGGCCTCAATGGCCGCACACAAGGCCACAACCGGGGCCCCCTCCGCGGCCGCATAGGCGCGCAGAGCATCGAGGTGCGGGTTGTTCTCAAACCCGTCCTCAGCCACATTGGCGACATACATCGCCGGCTTGATCGTCATCAGACACAGCGGCGCAAGCAAGGCCTTCGCCTCCTCATCCAGCCCCAGACTGCGTACGGGTTTCGCCTCATTGAGGTGCGGCAACAGCCGCTCATACAGCGCCACCAGTTTTTGCGCCTCCTTGTCCCCCGAACGGGCCTTTTTCTGGTCGCGCGCCAGCGCCTTTTCCACTGTGCCCAGGTCAGCCAGCGCCAGTTCAGTGCCAATGACCTCGATATCCTCAAGCGGATTCACCCGCCCAGACACATGCACCACATTTTCGTCCTCGAAGCAGCGCACCACATTGACGATGGCGTCCGTTTCGCGGATGTTGGCCAGAAACTGGTTGCCCAGGCCCTCCCCTTTCGAGGCCCCAGCAACCAGGCCGGCGATATCGACAAACTCCACGAAGGCCGGGACGAGGCGCTGCGGCCGCACAATCTCCGACAGGGCGGCCAGGCGCGGATCCGGCACCTCGACCACGCCCACATTCGGCTCAATGGTGCAAAACGGATAATTCTCTGCCGCAATCCCCGCACGGGTCAGGGCATTGAACAGGGTGGACTTACCCACATTAGGCAAACCAACGATGCCACACTTGAGACTCATCTTTATTCCTTCAATTCTTTACTGGGGTTGTGTTGTCTGGGTTGCGGGTGCCGGGTTTCGTTCATTTGCCACCTTCGTAGCCTCTGCCCATTGCCCGGCCGCCACCTTCGGCCACAGGCCAAGCGCTCGATCCAGGGCCTGAGCGATCGCCTCGCGCTCTTCGCGCCGGGGCGGCTTGAGGACATAGTGAGCCACCTCATTGCGATCACCGGGATGGCCAATGCCCACCCGCAGGCGCCAATAATCCTGAGTCCCCAGATGCGCCGTGATGTCCTTCAGGCCGTTGTGCCCCCCCAGCCCACCACCAAATTTGAGGCGCAACTGACCTGGAGGGATGTCTAACTCGTCATGCACGACCAACAGTTCGGCGGGTTCGATGCGATAAAACCGCATCAGGGCCGCGACCGACTGTCCAGACCGGTTCATAAAAGTCTGCGGCGTCAGCAACCAGACCCCTGCCGAGCGGGCCTGTCCCGCCAAGCCATGGAAACGCGCCTCTCGCACCAAATTCACGCCCAGCGTATCGGCCAGACGCGCACAAAACCAAAACCCGGCGTTGTGCCGGGTTTCGGAATATTCGGCCCCGGGATTCCCGAGGCCGACCACAAGTTTTGGCGGCAAAGGCATGAGCTCGAGCCTTGCTCAAACCTGCAGCGATCAGGCCGCCGGAGCGGCCTCTTCCGCAGCGCCGCCCTTCGGCGCCACCACGCTGGCCACCACCGGATCGGTTCCGGCATGCAGAGCAGCAAACTCAACGCCGGCCGGGACCACGACTTGCGACAAATGGATGGAGGCACCCACGGTCAGCTGGCCCATATCGACGGTAATGAATTCCGGCAAATCCGCCGGCAGACACAGAACCTCGGCCTCAGTCATGGCGTGGCTGGCAATACCATGGCTCAGCTTGACGCCCGGACAGGTCTCGGCATTGACGAAGTGCAGCGGCACCTTGATGTGCACCTTGTGAGTCGGATCGACGCGCTGAAAGTCCACATGCAACACCTGGGTGCGCACCGGGTGAACCTGCACATCACGCAGCAGAACCGGCTCGTCCTTGCCATCCAGCTTGAGCGTCAGCACGGACGAATGGAAGGCCTCATGACGCAGCCCCAGCAACAGATCCTTGTGATCCATTTCGATGGCAACAGCCGCCTGGCCTTCACCATAAACGATCCCCGGAACCAGACCGGCGCCACGCAGGCGGCGGCTCGCACTCGTGCCCTGCAGGTTGCGCGTTTTAGCAATAACATCAAATTTCATTTTTCACTCCAACAACATTGAAAGCCCCCCGCGACCAGGGGACAAAAACCGCCAGAGGCGGGGTTATCGTTTATTCAACTGTTTCCCGAAAAGCCAGGGCTTACTCGACAAACAGCGAACTCACAGAATCTTCCTTGTTGATGCGACGGATCGTTTCCGCCATCAACTCGGCCGAGGGCAACACGCGAATCCGCTCGCATTGGCGTGCCTCAGGCCGCAGCGGAATGGTATCGGTCACCACCAGCTCGTCGAGCGCCGAACGCGACACCCGCTCCACCGCGCTGCCAGACAACACCCCATGGGTGCAATAGGCCACCACGCGCTGAGCGCCGTGCTCCTTCAACGCTGCGGCGGCTTCGCACAGCGTGTTTGCCGTATCAACCAGGTCGTCCATGATCACGCAGGTCCGACCCCGAACATCGCCGATGATGTGCATCACCTTGGCCACATTCGGCTTGGGGCGACGCTTGTCGATAATTGCCAGATCCGCATTGTTGAGCAGTTTGGCCGTGGCCCGCGCCCGTACCACGCCCCCCACATCGGGCGAGACCACGATCAGGTTCTCGTAGTTCTTGGCCCGGATATCGTTCAGCAGAATGGGGGTCGAGTAGACATTGTCCACCGGAATATCAAAGAAACCCTGAATCTGGTCCGAGTGCAGGTCCATGGTCAGAACACGGTTCACGCCCACGCCGGTCAGCATGTCGGCGACGACCCGAGCGGCGATGGGCACCCGCGCGCTACGCACGCGACGATCCTGGCGCGCATAGCCAAAATACGGCATCGCTGCGGTAATGCGACCGGCCGAGGCACGCCGCAAGGCATCGGCCAACAGCATGATTTCCATCAGGTTGTCATTGGTCGGCGCACAAGTGGACTGCAGGATGAACACATCCTTGCCGCGCACATTGTCATGCACCTCAACCATCACCTCCCCATCGGAGAAGCGGCCGACGGAGGCGCGACCGAGCGGAATACCCAACTGGCGAACGATCTGCTCTGCCAGTTCCGGACTTCCGTTCCCCGTAAACACCATCAGGCTATCAAAGGCCACCGCAACTCTCCGTAGAGGAAAAACAAAAAGCGTGTAGCCCAAACACTACACGCTGAATCTGGCTGGGGAGGTAGGGATCGAACCTACGAATGCCGGAATCAAAATCCGGTGCCTTACCACTTGGCGACTCCCCAAGCGTTTCAAACGATTCCGAACAACGGATGCTGATCGAGACCGTCTGCAACAAACCCGTGCATCCCGGATGGCCGAATAGCGAACACCCGTTCTGCGTCTTCACGGCTGGCAAATGCAGCAAAGCAACACGCCCCTGATCCGGTCATGCGCGCCGCACCGTACTGACCTAGCCAGTCCAATGCCGCTGCCACTTCCGGGTATAACCGAGCCACCAAGGGCTCCAAGTCATTGTGGGTCCTGTCGTCCTGCCAAGCACCCTCCGTGAGGGGCGTAATTGTGAGGCGAGGCGTGTCCCGTGTCAATTCCGGATGTGAAAAAACCCCCTGTGTCGATACCGAAACAGGGGGGATCAGTACCACATAGGTCGCCGGTGCAAGGGGTAGGGGCTGGAATACCTCGCCCACGCCCTCGGCAAAGGCCGTCTGGCCATAGATAAAAACCGGCACATCGGCACCCAACTGCAGCCCAAGCTCCTGCAAAGTCGCTCGCGACAGCCCCAATTCCCAGAGCTGGTTAAGGGCCATCAGCACGGTTGCCGCATCTGAACTACCGCCCCCCAGGCCGCCGCCCATGGGCAGGCGCTTGATCAGCCGAATATCCGCCCCCAGGCCGCAGCCCGTATGGGCCTGCAGCAGACGCGCGGCCCGCCAGCACAGATCGTGTTCCTGCGCGACACCCGGCAGCGGTTCGACAAGGACAATCTGGCCATCCGCCCGTGGCGTGATTTCCAGTTCATCCCCGTAGTCCAGAAAGCGGAAAACGGTCTGCAGCTCGTGATATCCGTTCGCTCGCCGCCCCACCACATGCAAAAACAGGTTGAGTTTGGCCGGGGCGGGATAGAACCGCCCCACATTCATGGCAGGGTCCATTGATCCACCACCAGACGCAACTCCATGTCTGCACCGCGCCGGGCGACCAGCTTCCCGGGCAGGAAACGCCCGGCAACCGGTTGATAGCGCTGAAAGTCAATCCGCCAGCCATCCTGTTCCAGATGCGCCAGACGACCTTCACTATCGTATTCGCGGCGACTGGGCTCACCCGCTCGCCCCGTCCCGGCCAACCACCACGGCAAATACTCCAGAGGCAACTTGAAACCCAGCATTTGATCCAAGCCACTCAAACCGGACTCCGTCACGGTGCGCTGGCCCTTGTGGTCAACCACTTCGATGCGCTCGCCCATACGCAGGATCTCGGCGACCGCTCCCCCCATCGGGGTCGTAACCGATATCTGGTCGCCTGCACCCCGGCGCGTCCAGCGCAAGCCGCCCGACACAATCTCGTCAGCAGCGCGCAGGGACAGGCGTCCCTCCAGGGTAAATTCACTCAGGGGCTGCACCACCGGAACCGGTGAGTCCACGGTCAACGGCGCCGGCGGAGGCGTCGAACAGCCCCCGAGCGCGATCAGCGCCCCCAGCCAAACAACACGGGAAAAAGGGACGCGCAACAAAATCAGCGGCGCTCCAGGGCGTTGCGCAGCAGGGTGTTGTCCGGAGCAGACTTAAGGGCGTCCTTCCAGACATCGCGGGCCTCCGCGTGCAGCCCCTTGGCCCACAAGGCCTCACCCAGATGGCCGGCCACCTCCGGGTCCTGCATCACGGCATAGGCCTTGCGCAACCAGCGAATCGCTTCGTCCAGATGGCCGGCCTTGAAATGAGCCCAGCCCATGCTATCCAGGATGAAACCATCACCCGGCGACAGTTCTAGCGCCTTTTCCAGCAAGACAATCGCCTCCAGCGGACGATTCAGCCGATCCGCCAGCGTATAACCCAAGGCATTGTAGGCATGGGCATGTTGAGGTTTGAGCGCAATCAGACGCCGCAACCCCTGCTCGGCCA
>VGVU01000002.1 GCA_016873905.1 Betaproteobacteria bacterium
ATTTTACGCTGTCTGGCGGCTCTCGGTTGGGTGTAAAGTCGTGCGCGAGGGCCGGATCGTCCACGCGCCTCCATTCCCCATCAATCACGCCCGGATCCATGGCACGGTCACCGCCCATGCCGCTCCCGCTGGCGCGGGACCGCGACGCTGGCGCCGGAAACACGAAGGAGGCCAGTAGCAGCACGCCGCCGATCGCATCGCTGACCGGGCCCGGGATGACAAACAACAGGCCGGCAAAAAAGCGTAAACCCACAGCCGTGAGGGCGTGCCAGGGCGAGGTTCCTGACTGCAATGCACCCAGAATCTGCAAGGCCCAGCCCTTCTGGACATGAAGCATCAGACCCCAGCCCAGCAAAATGGCCAGCGCAAGCCAAACCAGGGTCCAGACGCCGATGGCCTGCCAGACCTGGTAAATTCCAACCGATTCCAGTATAGGGAAGGCGAGGACTATAATCGCGAACCCAAGACCAACATTAAGCCTCATGGCCGAACCCCTGTTGATTGTAATGACCACCCTGCCCGACCGCGAGCAGGCCCGGACGCTGGCCCGACAAGTTGTCGAGGCACGACTGGCGGCCTGTGCGCAAGTAGGTGCTCCAATGGAGTCGTTCTATCGCTGGCAGGGCGCCGTCGAAGAGGCGCACGAGACCCCGTTGCTGTTCAAGACCGTTCCGGCACGCTATGCGGCCCTGGAGGCTTTCTTGCAACAGAATCACCCTTACGCGCTGCCCGAGATCATGGCCGTGAACGATGTCCATGGCTCGTCAGCATACCTTGACTGGGTCGCCCAAGAAACCCAATCCTGATACACAGCCCCGATCTGGAGTGCCGCATGCGTCCCCTGACTGTCCTGTTCCATCTTGTTGTCGCTGTCCTGTTTCATTCTGTGGCCTATGCCCAGACGGAGCTGCTTGACCCCGAGAAGGCCTTCCAGATCAGCGCCCAGGTCACGGCCAAGGATCGCGTCGAGGTGCGTCTCAAGATTGAAAAGGGCTATTACCTGTATCGCGAGAAGACCCGTGTTTCGGCTCAGGGAGCGACCCTTGGCGCCGTGGATCTACCCAAGGGCAAGGTGAAGCAAGATGAAATTTTCGGCCAGGTCGAGATCTGGCGCGACGAGGTCCGCTTCGCCCTTCCGGTCAAGGCAACGGCCCCGTACACCTTGAAGATCACTACGCAAGGCTGTGCCGATGCCGGTCTGTGTTATCCGCCCATGGATACCGAGATTCGCATCGACCCCTCGGCCCCCGTCAAGACCGCGGGCCCGAGCAAGGAAGATTTGCTGGCGCGACTGAAGGCCCTGGCCGGCGATCTGCCTCCAGGCATCCCGCAAGCCAATGCCCCGCTGTTGCCTGCCGAAGAGGCCTTCAAGCTGGCCATAAGGCGCGATGGCAACACCATCACCGCCCAGTTTGGTGTCGCCAAGGACTATTACCTCTACCGGGACAAGGTGCACCTGACCGTCAAGCAACCGCAAGGCACCACCCTGGGCAAGATCAGCTTCCCCAAGGCCGAAGAAAAGGATGACCCCACCTTTGGCCGCATGGCGATCTACCGCCAGGACTTCACCGCCAGCGCCCAGCTCCAGGGCGGCAAACCCGGCGGAACCGTGGTTATCGAGGCCTCCTGGCAAGGCTGCAACGAGGCCTCCGGGATCTGCTATCCGCCCCTCGAACAACAATTCACCCTCACGGGCACGGGCACAACAGGCACCACCGCCAACGCCCCCGCGACCTCGGAGAGCGACTCGATTGCCAGCCTGTTCAAGGGAGGCAGTTTCTGGATGGTCGTGGCCAGTTTCTTCGGCTTTGGTCTCCTCTTGGCCTTAACCCCGTGCGTCTTCCCCATGATTCCCATCCTGTCCGGAATCATCGTCGGTCACGGAGACAAGGTCACCAAGACACACGGCTTCCTGCTCTCTGTGGCTTATGTCCTGGGCATGGCCATAACCTACGCCGTCGCTGGAGTCGCCGCCGGTCTGTCCGGCACCCTCATCTCCACCGCCCTGCAAACACCGTGGGCGCTGGGCACCGGCGCGGCCATCTTCGTCCTGCTGTCGCTGTCCATGTTTGGTTTCTATGAACTGCAACTCCCCAGCGCCTTGCAAAGTCGCATGACCGAGGCCAGCAACCGCCTTCATGGCGGTCACTTCACCAGCGTGTTCGGCATGGGCGCGCTTTCCGCCCTGATCGTCGGCCCCTGCGTCGCCGCACCGCTGGCCGGCGCCCTGATTTACATCGGCCAGACTGGCGATATCGTTCTGGGCGGCGTATCGCTCTTTGCCATGGCGCTGGGCATGGGCGTACCCCTGCTGCTGATCGGCCTGTCCGCCGGGGCGTTGCTGCCCAAGGCTGGCGGCTGGATGGATGCCGTCAAACGCTTTTTCGGCGTCCTGCTCCTCGCCGTCGCCATCTGGCTCATCCAGCCACTGCTACCGGCCTGGGGCAGCATGTTGCTATGGGCCGCCTTGCTGATCCCGTATGGCGTGCACCTCGGCGCGCTGGACCACACCCCGGTTGGCTGGCCACGCCTGTGGAAATCCTTCGGCGTCATCATCTTGACCGCGGGCATGGCCTTTGTTGTCGGCGTAATGGGTGGCAGCCGCGATATCCTGCAACCCTTGGCCGTGTTTGCGGGCGGTAGCTCCAGTGCGGCGGCCGGAACCCACCTCCAGTTCACGCGCGTGAAAAGCGTCGCCGAGCTCGATGCCGCCATCGCCAGGAACACCGGAAAACCGGTCATGCTCGATTTCTACGCGGACTGGTGTGTCTCGTGCAAGGAGATGGAAAACATCACCTTTGCCGATCCGCGCGTGCAAGCCGCGCTGCAAGGCGTGGTTCTGTTGCAGGCCGATGTCACCGCCAACTCCGAGGATGACAAGGCCCTGCTCAAGCGCTTCGGTCTGTTCGGCCCGCCCGGTATCCTGTTCTTCGACCGCAATGGCAAACAAAACCCCTTCAAGGTCATCGGCTATGAAAAACCCGAGGCCTTCCTGGAAAGCCTGAAGAAAGCCCTCGCATCGTGAAAAACCTGTTCTGGATCGGCGCTACCGCCGTCCTCATCGTCCTGATCGGCCTCACCTGGATGGTTGCCAAGACGCCCGAGTCTCAACGCGGTACAGACACCGGCGCCGGCCCCAACACCCAGGCCTTCTGGGTGGCCACCTTCCCCGACACCCAAGGCCAGCCCCAACCCATGGCCCAGCATCGCGGCAAGGTTGTTGTCGTCAATTTCTGGGCGCCGTGGTGCCCGCCTTGCCGGGCGGAGATGCCTGGCTTCATGGCGCTGCAAAAGAAATACGGCAAGGACGGCGTGCAATTCGTCGGTATTGCTCTCGACACCACCGCGAATGTGCAACGCTTTCTGGCGGCCAAGCCCACCAATTACCCGATCTATCTCGGTGAAATCGGCGGCAGCGAGCTCTCGCTCGCCCTGGGCAATCATGCCGATGCCCTGCCCTATACCGTCATCATCGACCGCCGTGGCGAGGCGGCCGGAAGCCAGGTCGGCATGCTCGACGAGGCGCGTCTGGAAGCGATGCTTCGGCCCCTGCTGTGAACGACAGCCTCCCCCCCATCGGCAACCTGCGCGTCCAGCCGCCCAAACCCCTGCTGACCGCAGCGGGACGGGCGATTGGCGACTACGCCATGATCAGGGAGGGGGACCGTGTTCTGCTCGGCTTATCGGGCGGCAAGGACAGTCTGTCGCTGCTCCACATTCTTTTGCACCTGCGCGACAAGGCGCCGATTCGCTTTGAGATCGCCTGCTGCACCGTCGATCCGCAGTCGCCGGAATACGATCCGTCACCGCTCAAAGACTATGTCGCCGCGCTGGGTCTCCCGTATTTCTACGAATCGCAACCCATCGTCGCCAGCGCCGAAACGCAGATGCAGGGCGACTCGTTCTGTGCCTATTGCTCGCGGATGCGGCGCGGCATCCTCTACCGCGTCGCCCGCGAAAATGGCTACGGCGTGCTGGCCCTCGCCCAGCACCTCGATGATCTTGCCGAAACCTTCATGATGTCGGCGTTTTTCGGCGGCAAGCTGCGGACCATGGGCGCCAACTACATCAACGATGCCGGCGATGTGCGCGTCATCCGCCCGCTGGTGTACGCCCGCGAACGCCAGATGCGCGACTTTGCCACTCGCGCGCCGCTACCCGTCATCTTCGAAAACTGCCCGGCCTGTTTTTCCATGCCCATGCAGCGCTACCAGATCAAGCAACTTCTGGCCGATCAGGAACGCCAACACCCGCAACTGTTTGCCAACCTGCTCACCGCCATGCGGCCACTGATGGGCAGTTCAACGCCCACAGCCAGTGGCGCCCATTCGGGTTCACCCAGCCCGGAAACCGTTCACATCCCGCCTAAGCGGCCAACGCGGCTGTGACGATCGCTTGCGCCTCCGCAACCAGCGCATCCAGATGGGCCTTGCCCTTGAAACTCTCGGCGTAGAGCTTGTAGATATCCTCCGTGCCCGACGGGCGCGCGGCAAACCAGCCGTTTGCCGTGGCCACTTTCAGGCCACCAATCGCGGCACCGTTGCCGGGGGCGTGGGTGAGGCGGGCGGTAATGGCGTCGCCGGCCAGCGTCGTGGCCGCGACGCGTTCGGCGGTGAGTTTCTTGAAGGCCGTTTTTTGCTCGGGTGAGGCAGGCGCGTCGATGCGGATGTAATCCGGGGCACCGTATTGCGCCGCCAGGTTCTGGTAATAGCGACCTGGATCAGCCCCGGTCACCGCAGTGATCTCCGCCGCCAACAGGCCGAGAATGATCCCGTCCTTGTCCGTGGTCCAGACCGTGCCATCGCGTTTCAGAAAGCTGGCGCCAGCCGATTCTTCACCGCCAAAACACACGCTGCCGTCGAACAGGCCCGGCGAAAACCATTTGAAGCCGACGGGCACCTCCAGCACTTTTCGCCCCAGCCCGCCGACCACGCGGTCGATCAGCGCCGACGACACCAGCGTCTTGCCCACCACCGCCTGCGCCGACCACTGCGGGCGGTGGCTCAGCAGGTAATGAATGGCGACGGCGAGAAAGTGGTTGGGGTTCATCAGGCCCACCGAGGGCGTGACAATACCGTGGCGGTCAACATCGGCGTCATTGCCCCAGGCGATGTCGAAGCGGTCTTTCAGCCCGACCAGGCTGGCCATCGCGTAAGGACTCGAACAGTCCATGCGGATCTTGCCGTCATGGTCGAGCGTCATGAAGGCAAAGGCCGGATCGACCCGGGGATTGACCACTTCGAGTTGCAGACCGTAACGCGCCGCGATGGGCTGCCAATAGGCGACGGCCGCGCCGCCCATCGGATCGACGCCAATGCGCACGCCCGCGGCACGGATGGCATCCATGTCAATGACCTCACCCAGCGCCTCGACATAAGGCACGACGAAATCCTCGGCGTGGGTGCTTGCGGCGGTATAAGCGTGTTCGGCGCTCACCGTGCGCACACCGACATTACCGTCGGCCAGAAGCGCGTTGGCGCGGGCCTCGATCCAGCCGGTGGCATCCGTATCGGCCGGGCCGCCGTGCGGCGGGTTGTATTTGATGCCGCCGTCCTGCGGCGGGTTATGTGAAGGGGTGATGACGAGACCATCGGCGCGTGGCCGCGCGGGGTCGGCGTTCCAGGCCAGAATCGCACGCGAGATCACCGGTGTCGGGGTGAAGCCGTCGCCAACCTGAATGCGCGTATCGACAGCGTTGGCGGCCAGCACCTGCAGCGCGGTTTTTTCGGCGGGCGCGGACAGCGCGTGGGTATCCTTGCCCAGATACAACGGGCCGGTAATGCCTTGCGCGGCGCGGTATTCGCACACCGCCTGAACGATGGCCTCGATATGTGCCGCGTTGAAGCTCCGGGCAAAGGCGTTGCCACGATGCCCGCTGGTGCCAAAGGCGACGCGCTGGGTGGCGATATTGACATCGGGTTGATCGAGGTACGCCGCCAGTAGCGCCGCAATGTCAGTCAGAGATTCAGCGGGCGCGCGTTTCCCGGCGAGGGCATGGGCCATGATGTGCTCCAGATTAAATGGACATGGCCATCATTTTACGCCGATCCCAAGACTCTATCGTGAAAAGCGGATCTCCCCGAGCCCAGACTGGGCACGCCACAAGGCCTCACGCAAGGCCGGCTCGCAAGACCGGTTCGGCCCGTGCCTGCTCCGCTTGAGACGATGCCCAGGCTCGGCGACAAAAACATGCCAGGCCCTGCATGGCGGGCCCTGTTCGCGTCAGCGACTCAATGACGGATGCGCGCTTATGGATGCACGCGATCAATCACCAATTTAACTCCCTTGGCACCCACCTTGACCGCAGACAGCGTACCTTCCAAATCACCCTTGACCGGTTTTGGCTGACCGCTCTTGCTGACGGTGGCCACCAGCACCACTTCGGGCACCTTGGAGAGGGTCATGTCCTGCGTCATCGCCATGCTGTCATCAAGTACAAAGGCCAACGGCAAGGCACTCGCCCGCGCCTTCATCACAGCCAGGAGCGGCCCCTTCTCGCCAGCACGGGCGGAGAGAAAAACCGTGTCCTCGGGACGCACTTTGTCCTTGAGCGCAGCCGCCAATTCAACGCGACCCTCGATACGGGGGCCGGTTGAGGCCTTTGCCTTGGGCTTGGCCGGTTCTTTGCCCGGCTGGGTCAGGCCAGCCAGACCCGCTTCAGCCTTGCCGCGCGCATCGCGTTCAGCCTCGGCGATGTTCTGACCATAGCCCGACCGCTTCTCCTCATCGCTCATTTGCTTGATCAGGCTTTTCCAGTAATAGGCCGCCTGCGCCCAGTTTTCCTTCTGATAGGCATGGATGCCTGCCAGCTCCAGGGCCTTGGGTTCAAGAGGATTCAGCTCCAGTGCGTGGCGCAAAAGACGGATAGGTTCACCCTCCAGATTCCGGTCACCGGCCAGCGCGATGGCCTCGGCGTAATGCGCCCAGACGGACGATTCCTTGGGCATCAATTCCGTGGCCTTCTTCAAGGCCGCCACCGCCGCCGGGAAACGCTCCATCGCCAGGTTGGCCATACCCCACTTCAACCAGGCCTGAGCATTCTTCGGGTCCGCCTCGGCCGCCTTCTGTAGCTTCTCGAGTTCCGCCTCGATCTGGGCCATGTTGGCCGCCATATCTTTACCTGCATGCGGGTCCTGAGAGGCAGGGGCACTGGCCAGGGCCGGCTGAATCAATATCTCAGGCGTACCCCGCCAGACATAAAGGGCGATGGCCAGAACCGGCAACACACCTGCTACCGTCCAGCCAACCCAGCGCCCGCCACGATCGCTCGATGCCGCTACGGCCGTCTCTTGCAGGGCATCCTCGCTCAGGCGGTCTTCCAGCTCCAGCCGGGATTGCTCAAACTGCTCGGCAGACAAGGCCCCGTTGTCCCGTTCGGACTCAAGATCCTTCAGTTGATCGCGATAGACCGCAATGTTCATGGCACGCCGCTCTGAGCCATGCGACTTCGGGGTGCGCAACAAGGGTGGCAGTACCCACACGAGCGCGACGCCCATCGCCAACACGGCGACACCGACAAAAATCCAGAGACTCTCGTTCATTCCGATTTTCCTTCCAGAATACGCGCCGCTTCGGCCCGTGCTTGAGTATTCGCCACACCTTCCGGTTGGGCGCGACGACGCTTCAATACCGTCCACCAGACCATCCCGCCCACCAGCAGGAAGAACAGCGGACCCAGCCAGAGCACCAGAGTCAGGGGTTTGAACGGGGGCTTGTAGAGCACGAAATCACCATAGCGCGCCACCAGATACTCGACCACCTGCTTGTCATCCTTGCCCTGCTTCATCTGATCGCGAATCTCGCGGCGCAGATCCTCGGCCAGCTCGGCATGTGAGCCGGCCAAACTCTCGTTTTGACAGACCAGGCAACGCAGATCCTCGGCCAGCACATTGAGGCGCCGCTCAATCTGCGGATCTTCGCCGACCGGTTGCGCCTCGCCCGCGAAGGCCTGGGTGGCCAACAGCGTGGCCATTATCATGAACAACCGCTTCATCGCGCCAACTCCTTCAACATCGGTTCGAGTTTTTCCTTCCAGACTTCTTCGGTAATCGGCCCGGTCTGCTTGAAGCGAATGATCCCCCCTTTGTCGACAACGAAGGTCTCCGGCGTGCCGGTCACGCCATAGTCAATGCCGACGCGGCCATCCAGATCCTCTACGGTGCTCAGGTAAGGGCTGCCCAAGCGAGCCAAAAGCGCCGCCGCCTCGCGATCCTTGTCTTTCCAGTTGAGTCCGACCAGTTTGACGCCCTGCGCCTGAAGCTGCATCAGCACACCATGTTCCTGACGGCAGGACACGCACCACGGCGCCCAGACATTGAGCATCCAGACCTGACCACGCATCTCTTCCGGGCCAAAGGTCTTGGCCGGGTTACCCACTTCCGGCAGGCGGAATGCCGGTGCGGGCTTACCGATGAATGGCGATGGCACCTCGCGCGGATTCTTGGTCAGGCCAATGGCAAAAAAGACCGCCAGGACCAGAAAAACAATCAGGGGAATGAGACGCTTGTTCATGCGGCCGCCTTATCTTTCAAGGCGATGCGATAACGACGGTCAGACGCAGCCAGCGCACCACCCAGGGACATCAGCGCCGCCGCAAACCACAACCAGCCAATGAAAGGTTTGTAGAACAGGCGAATCGTCCAGACCTGCGGCTCAATCTCCTCGCCCATTGCCACATAAACATCGCGAAGCACGCCGTAATCGATCCCGGCCTCCGTCATCGGCATGCCCCCGGCGTTATAGAGGCGCTTCTCGGGACGCAGGCTAAATTCCGACCCACTCTCCGACTTAACCACCAGATGCCCGCGTGCCGCGTGGTAATTGGGGCCCTCAAACGCCTCGGCACCCTTGAAGGTGAAGGTATAACCCGCGAGCTGCGCCGTATCGCCGACCGCCATCTTCACATTGCGCTCACCCTCATAACCGGACACCAGCGCCATGCCGACGATGCCAATCGCCATCGACAGGTGCGCAAGCTGCATCCCCCAGAAACCTCGCGGCAGCGTCCACGGGCTGCCACCCCGTTTGAGTCGCTCCGTAAAGCCCAAGGCCACGCCGTAGGCAATCCACACCGCCAGACCCATGCCCAGGGCCACCCAGGGCTTGAACTCGCCAGCCGCCAGCGGCACGGCCACCGCCGCGACCACGGCCACGGCAAAGGCCAGACGCAGACGCACCACCATGTCAGGCAGGCTGGCACCCTTCCAGCGGGTCAGCGGACCGACCGCCATGAGGAAAAGAACCGGCACCATGAGCGGCACAAAGACGGCATTGAAATAGGGTGCGCCCACCGAGATCTTGCCCATGCCAAGGGCATCGAGGAACAGCGGATACAGGGTGCCCAGCAAGACCGAACCCAAGGCTGCAACCAGCACCACATTGTTGACCAGAAGCAGGGACTCCCGCGAAAACGCCGAGAAGCGGGCGCTACCGAGCATCGTCGGGGCACGCAGGGCGTAGAGCAACAAGGAGCCGCCAATCACCACCGCCAGGAAACCAAGGATGAAGGCCCCGCGGGCCGGGTCGGTGGCGAAGGCATGCACCGAGGAAAGCACCCCGGAGCGCACCAGGAAGGTGCCCAGCAGCGACAGAGAGAAGGCGGTGATTGCCAGGAGCACGGTCCAGGACTTGAAGACCCCGCGTTTCTCGGTCACCGCCAAGGAGTGGATCAGGGCCGTACCGGCCAGCCAGGGCATGAAGGAGGCGTTTTCGGTCGGATCCCAGAACCACCAGCCGCCCCAGCCGAGTTCGATATAGGCCCACCAACTGCCCAGCGCGATGCCCATGGTAAGGAAGGTCCACGCCACCGTGGTCCACGGCCGCGACCAACGCGCCCAAGCCGCGTCCAGCTTTCCGGAAAGGAGGGCGGCGATAGCAAACGCAAACGCAACCGAAAAACCAACATAGCCCATGTACAGCATCGGCGGGTGTAAGACCATCCCCGGATCCTGCAACAACGGGTTCAGGTCACGCCCATCGGGCGGCGCCGGCAATAGACGGTCAAACGGGTTGGAGGTAAAGAGCAGAAAGGCGAGAAAACCGACCGACACCAGGCCCATGATGCCAATCACGCGCGCGACCATGTCTTCCGGCAGACGGCGCGACAGTACGCTGACCGCCATGGTCCAGAAGGCGAGAATCAGCGTCCACAGCAACATGGAACCTTCATGCGATCCCCATGAGGCCGTAAACCGATAGACCGCCGGCAGTTGCGAGAAGGAGTTCAGCGCGACATTGCGCACCGAAAAATCATTCTGCAAGAAGGCCGTCACCAGACAGGCATAGGCCAACGCTACAAACAGAAACTGCGCCCGTGCAGCCGGTCGGGCCACCGCAAGGAAACGGGCGTTGCCGGTCTGCGCGCCGATCAGCGGCAGGACGGATTGCACCAGCGCCAGAAGCAGCGCCAGAATAAGGGAAAAATGGCCGATTTCAGGGATCATCCGTTACTCCTTCAAAGTCGCTTTCGCCTTCTGCGCCTGCTCAATCGCACTCGCAGCCTCGGGCGGCATATAGTTCTCATCATGTTTGGCGAGCACCGTCGTCGCGGTAAAGCGGCCGTCTGCACCGATGCGACCCTCGGCCACGGCGCCCTTGCCTTCCTTGAACAGGTCCGGCACGACACCCTGATAGGTGACGGGAATACTGTGTGCCGTATCGGTCACCTTGAAGGTCAGCGTCATACCGTCACCGCTGCGCTGGATACTGCCCATTTCGATCAAGCCGCCAATACGGAAGGCGCGATCCTTGGGCGCTTTTCCTGCAGCCACCTCGGTGGGCGAAAAGAAGAACACCAGATTGCTGCGAAAGGCATTGAGTACCAGCATGACCACAATACCCAACACGGCCACAACCACCCCGATGGCTAAAAGTTTCTTGTGCCGGGACTTCATTGCGCCTCCCAGCGTTGCATGCGCTGCAACCGGTTGATCAACGACCGTTGCCCGCGCCGCAACAGCCAGACCTCCAGGGCCACACCCAGGACCGTCACGCCGAACGAACCCCAGACATACAGCCCATATCCGCCCATGGACCAGAACGCGGTCCCGCTTTGCCACACCATCATGCCTCCTTCAGGGCCGCTTGCGCCCAATCTGTATGTCGTTCCCGTTCCAAAATCAAGCCACGCACCCTTACAAAAGCAACGGCAATGGTATAGAGCCAAGCCGCAACAGCCATCACCAGCATACCCACCAACATGATCGTCGCCATGGAAGGCGCCTTCGTGAGGTTGATGGACGAACCCTGATGCAAGGTGTTCCACCATGTTACCGAGAAATAGATGATCGGCACATTGACGGCCCCGACCAGGATCAAGAGCGCACCCGCGCGGTCCCCGCGCTTCGGGTCATCAATCGCGGCCCACAGGGCCATGATGCCCACATAGAGGAAGAGCAGGATCAGTTGCGAGGTCAGGCGCGCATCCCACACCCACCAGGCGCCCCACATCGGCTTGCCCCACAAGGCGCCGGTCCAGAGGGCGAGGAAACAGAAGAGCGCCCCCGTCGGCGCCAAGGCGCGTGCCATCAGGAAGGACAGCCGGGTATTGAAGGCCAGGCCGATGGCACACCAGAAGGCCATGACCAGATAGATGAACATCGACATCCAGGCGGTCGGAACATGGATGAAGATGATGCGGTAGGCCTCACCCTGCTGAAAATCGGTCGGCGCCACAAAGAAACTGATATAAAGCCCGATACCCGCAAGAAGAGCCGCGCCCCAGGCAAACCAGGGAATCCAGCGTCCGGCCAGGTGATAAAAAGTCGCGGGGGCTGCGTAGTGATATAGGTTCATGGCCGTCTCAATCCTTATTTATCTTTAATCCACCGAGACCCGCAGGGCCGCCCCGGTCACCCAAGGTGCCAGCAGCAGGCACAGACCCATGAAGGCCCCCAGCAGCGAGAGTTGCGCCTCCGCGCCCATCCCGGCCAAAACCCCGTCCACAGCCCCAGCGCCAAAGATCAGGGCTGGAACATACAGGGGAAGGATGAGCAAGGTCAACAGGGTCCCGCCGCCCCGCAGACCCAAGGTCAGCGCGGCCCCCACGCCGCCCAACAAGGAAAGCACCGGGGTGCCGATCGCCAACGAGATCACGAGGGTGCCGATCGCATCCGGTGGCAGGGCAAACTGCAGCCCCAGCAAGGGCGCGATCACCAAGAGCGGCAGGCCGAAGATCAGCCAGTGGGCAATGGCCTTGCCGAGCGCCAGAATCAGCGCCGGTTGCGGTGAGAGCAACATCTGTTCGAGGCTGCCATCGCGATGATCGTCGGCATACAACCGCTGGAGTGACAGCAGGCTCGCCAACAGGGCCGCGACCCACAGCACCCCGCCCGCCACCCGGCGCAACTGCTCCGGGTCGGCCCCAATACCCAGCGGGAACATACTCACCACCATGACAAAAAAGAACTGCGAGGTCAGCCAGTCGCCTTTGCGCCGCGCCGCCAGCAAAAGATCGCGACGAATCACCGTCATCAGGAAGCGCCACATCGCTTACGCCTCCTCATGCGCAGATACAGACACTGGATCATCCACCTGCATGACCGGGCCGATCTGCAACGGTACCGTATCCACCCCCTGGAGCCGCAGAGGCTGGTGCGTGGTCATCACCACCATGCCACCCGCCTGAACATGCTCGCGCAGCAAGGTCTCCACCTCCGCCACCCCGCGAACATCCAGCCCGGTCAACGGCTCATCCAGAATCCACAACAGGGCGCCCGAAACCAGCAGGCCCGCCAGGGCTACCCGGCGACGCTGGCCAAAAGACAAGACCCGTGCCGGCAGATCCAGACAGGCTGCCAGTCCCATGCGCACCAAAACCGGCTCGATCTCCGCCGGTACCAACTTCTGGCCCCGCAACCCCGCATAAATCTGGACATTCTCGACCGGCGTCAGGTCATCCTTGACCCCATTGGCATGCGCCAGATACACCATGGCTTGATGATAGGTCTCGCGATTCCGGTCGATGGATTCACCATTCCAGCGCACCTCCCCCGCCGCGGGTTGCGACAAGCCACTCAGTAGCCGCAGAAAGCTGGTCTTTCCACGCCCATTGCCCCCCTGCACCAACAGTAACTGGCCGGCCTGCAGATCCATCTGCAAGCCTAAAAATAGCAGCCGGTCACCGCGTTGGCAGGTCAAATCATGAGCCGAAAGTTGCATCAACAAAGGATGGGTAAAAATGATCGTGGAGGATAACCGGAAACGCTGCCGGTCTCCATGTATTGTTTCAAACAAGCAGATGGCGCAGCCTAGATCTATCCTGGCTAACACAATCGATGCCCAAAAAAAGGGGCCGGCATCACCGGCCCCCGCACTCTAGCTACCGATTACTTCTTGGCAGCCATGGCCTCTTTCAGCATCTTGATACCGGCCTTCGAGGCATCCATCGACTTGGCCAGCGACTCGCGTGCCTGCTCCGGGTTATGGAAGCCGTCGGAATTCTCGGCGGTCCACCATTCCCAGTACAGGGTCGCGTCATACTGATACTCCTTGGCCTTGGTCATGGTGGCCTCATCCACGCCCTTGTCATTGGCCTTCAGCATCTCGTCGATGAGTTGGGCCAGCCAGAACTCGGCCTTGGTCATCTTGCCGCGAATGTAGTTCTGGATCGCGTCAATCTGATACTTCGACTCTTCAACGCTCCAGCCCTTGTGACACTTGGCACATGTTTCCTGGGTCATGTTACGAGCACTCTGCTGACCGTGCCATGTGTAGGGCTTGGCATCAGCCGAGGACTTGACCTTGGGCATATGGCAATCCTTACACTCAACACCGGCACGCTCGTGCTTGGAACCCCAAACGGTCTCCATTTCCGGGTGCTGGATCTTGGGCAACAACGCACCCGTGCTGGCATGCTTGAAGTCCTTGAAGTTGTACTGCTTGGTCATCACATCCTTGTAGCCCATGACATTGACCCACGGGAACAGGTTGGTGCGCGGGTCAGACATCTTGATGAACTCGGGTGCCTTGCCTGTCGCTGCATTACCCAGGTCAAAGCCCGGGCCACAGTTGTATTCCACATGGCACTGGGCACACATGACATTCGAGTCCGACTTCGACAAGAGACCAATGGCACGGAAATCCTTGCCGTCGCGCTGGAACCAGACCTTCTTGATGGTGCTCTGGGCGCTCTTGACCGGATCCATCGGATAGGTGCCCAGCTTGCGATCAACCACAGCCTCAATCAAGCCGTCACGCACCACGCGCGGGGCTGCCGAGTGCGGGTCATGGCACATGAAACAGTTGAGCGGATGCTTCAGGTCACGGGCAACATCAACCACCTTGGAGGTACGATCCCACTTGGCCTTCGGGTGCTTGTCGCCCATGTATTTCCAGTCCAGGATGTGGTCTTGGGTCTTACAACTCAGACACACCGGATTACCCGCTGTCACAACCTGAGACATGAACCGCTTCTGGTCCGAAGTGGATGGCTCCTTATCCGTCAGGATATTCCAGGCGCCCTTCACGGCCCCGTCTGCATCGCTGATATGCATCCAGTTCTTGAGCTGGAAGCGGCCACCGTAGGCGCGATCCACGATCAAGTGATCAACCAGCATGAAGGCGTGCGAACGCGGCTCGTTGTGCTCAATGGTAAAGCCGTAGCCCTCCATCAGCTTGTCGAACAGCGGCGAACGGCTCTTGAAGGCCGCCTTCTCAACCCGGGCCCCGGAGGCATGATTGAGCTTGACGAAGGAATTGTACTGATCTGCGTGACAGGTGGCGCAAACCTGATGGTCCATCCGGGTCACAGGCCGTTTGCCCATGTCCTTTTCCTTCGCACTCTTCAGGTGATCAACCGCGTCGTGGCAGGCGGCACAGTTCACCGTGGCGTGACGACCACCGCTATGGAATTCCTCGATATTGTCGTGACAGGAATAACACTTCTTTTCCTCGATCGGGGAAATCGGTTTGGCGGCCTTGGTCGCAACCGGTTCAAAGTCACTCGGCTTCAAGGGTGCCGAGACTCCTGCGTGTGCCGTCAAAGCGAGGAGACATGCCCCCACCCCCAGCACGCTGCGTGTAATCCACTGCGTAATGTTCATGATATTGCTCCTCTTGGTTGCAGACACCCCGGCAGGGGCAGGTTTATGAGTCATCCGTTCATTCATCATCGCCTCCGGTCTCAGACAAAGGCATCAGCCATGATGTTGTTGAACCAGCCGTTGGCATACTCCGCCTCCAGCCGACGAGTGATCGGCGGCGCCTGAACCGGCGAGACCCCGCCGGCCGTCTTCACATAGATGAATTTGTTGTCTTCCACCTTGTACACATGGACCACCGAGAATCCGTAATCCGGTGCCGCCAGGCTATAACAGGTGTTGACATAGAAGGGCTCGGGGTTGGGCAAACCATTGAGCTTGGCAATGATGGCCCCCGCAGCAACCTTGGCCTGAGTGACAGCCATGTGCGCGGACTTGGGCATGTCATAGACGGGCAATTCGCCAGCGATACAGCAATCGCCCACCGGATAGATGTCCGCGTGCACCGTCGATTCCATGCTCATCGGCTTCACCTCACACCAGCCTTGCGCATTGGCCAACCCGGCATCACGGGCAATCTTGCCCGCCTTGTGGGCCGGAATGATATTGACCACGCGCCCCTTGTGTTCGCCAAAGGTGGTGTAACAGGTGCGGGTCTTGGGATCGATCTTCACGACCTTGCCGTCGTCCTTGCCCGGAACCCATTCAATCATGCCCGGGTAAAGCGCCTTCCACGCCTGCGTAAAGAGCGCTTGCTTGGAGAAGGAATCATTTGGGTCCAGGATCAGGATCTTGGACTTGCCCTTGCCGTGATGCTTGAGGTAGTGCGCAATCTGCGCCGCACGCTCATAAGGCCCGGGCGGGCAACGGAAAGGCTTGGGCGGCGGGGCAATGATGCAGACTTCGCCATCCTTCATCGCCATCACCTGGTCTTTCAGCAGCAGCGTCTGCGGGCCTGCCTTGTAGGCATGCGGAATCTCTTCGGAGACCGCCTGCGTATAGCCCTCCACGGCACCCCAAGTGAAATCAACGCCGGGGGCCATGATCAAGGCATCGTAGGACAAGGTAGCGCCGCCCGTCAGGGTTACCACCTTCTTGACCGGATCCACAGCCGTCACCCAACGCTGCACGATGTTGATTCCGCGTGCGGTCAGACCGCCATAGCGGGTTTGCAGGCTTTCCAGGGTGCGATGGCCCGAGATCACTTCATTAGACAGCGGACACGCGGTATAAGTGGCATTGGGTTCAACCAAGGTGACATCAATCGCGGGATCCATCACTTTGATGTATTTGGCCGCTGCCGCACCACCGAACCCCCCGCCGACCACGACGACCCGGGCCTTTGCGGTCGTCGTTGCACGCGCCGCAGGAACCGTCAGGATTGAAGCCGAGCCCGCCGCCGCAAGGGACTGCAAAAATACACGCCGATTTACACTATTCATCATCGTCTCCTCACTGACCTTTCTGGACAGCCATGAAGTGTGACACCTCACTGACCTCGGCCGGCTCTAACTTCTGTGCGTTTTTGCGCATCTTGCGATGGGGCAGTTTGACGGCCTCATCGCGATACTTGTCCAGCTCCATCTCGAGATACATGGCCCACTGTCCATTCAGCCGTGGCGTCTCTGCATCGGTAGGCTGTCCTCCGCGCTCACCATGACAGGTGGTACAGCGATCACTCACCAGGCGGCCGTTGAAGATGACCTGATCAGGCGCGCGCTGCTCGGCAGGAACCCAAGGCTGGGCGGCGAAATATTTGGCGAGGGCGGCGATCTGCTCGTCGCTATAACCTTTAAGCAGACGACCCATGGTGGCGGAATAGCGCGTCCCATTCTTCCATTCCAACATCACCATACGCAGGTAACTTTCAGACTGTCCGCCGATGGAAGGCATTGAAGCCCCCACGCTGACACCCTTAAGTCCGTGACAGTTGTTGCAGGTGTTGGCCAAGGCCTCAATGGAACCCGAAGCCATCGCTGGCGCCACCATTGTGCTACCTGCCAGACACAACATCAGGGCACAGGCCCTTCGTATTGCTTTTTTCATCGCACTCTCCTTTTATTGCTTTCCAAGCCGAAAGAGGCACCCCTCGAGACACGACACCAGAACAGCCCACTCACCCTTAGCCAACCGGTAGCGGCAAACAACGCACCCCTACGGAGACAGATCACCCAACCCCTGCCAACTTGGCGATAGCCGGTTTATACATGGGATTTTAGCAGAAACCAAATGAGCGTCTTGACTTTTATCAAGCGATCTCATTATCCGCAATTGACAACTTTATATTATTATGATTTTCTAATAGAAAATTTGCGCGGGCCAAAAACAAACCGCCCCGTTCGCCGTCAGGGCAAACGGGGCGGTCAAGCCAACAGAGGCGATCAGGCCTGGCGTCCGGGCGCATGCTTGGCGATGCGCTGCGTGGTGCCATTTTCCAGCCAGCGGCGCAGACGATTGGCGTCCCCGATACGGGAATACTTACCCTGCGCATCGAGCAACACAATGATCAGCGGCTTATCCGAGATCTTGGCCTGCATCACCAGACAGTGACCGGCCTCGTTGATATAACCCGTCTTTGAAACCCCGATGTCCCAGCCCTTGTTACGCGTCAGGGCATTGGTGTTGTTATAGGCCAGGCTATGCAGATTGCGCCGACCCGGAACCAAAATATCGTAACTTCCCAGCGTGCTGATCTCACGGATAGCCGGATAGGTGTACGCGGCTGACACCATACGGGCCAGATCCTGAGCGGTCGCGCGGTTCGAGCTGGAAAGACCTGTGCCGTCCACAAAGACGGACTCCGTCATGCCAAGACTCTTGGCCTTTTGGTTCATGGCGACGACAAAGGCCTCACGCCCACCCGGATAAGCGCGCGACAAAGCGGCTGCCGCACGGTTCTCCGAGGCAATCAGGGCCATATGCAAGAGGTCAGAGCGCGACACCGTCGCACCAATCGGGAGACGGGAGCGGGTATGTTTGAGGTGATCCACATCCGCCTCACTCACCGTAATCGCCTCTTCCTGCGGTAGCGCGGCATCCAAAACCACCATCGCCGTCATCAGCTTGGTGATCGAGGCGATCGGAGTCGTTTGATCCGGATTCTTGGCATACACCAAGGCCCCGGTCTGCTGATCAATCACCACGGCATAAGCCGAACGCAAAACCGGCAGACCATTTACGACGCGGTAATCGCCCATCTCGCGATCCATCGCGCGCTGGGCGTTCAATGCCTTGCGCGCCGCCCGCGACTTAGGAACACCACTCTTGGCCGCACGGGCTTTGTGGGCCTTGTTCTTGGCCGATTGCGACTTGACCGCCTTGTTCTTGGCCGACCGGCTGGGCTCGGCTGTCGGCTCGGCCTGAACAGGGCTGGCAAGGGCTAACGCCAACACTATCAGCAGACCCAGTCGTCCGAACACCCCTTTTGCCATTTTCATCCCCTCAACCCACACACAAGGCCATAATCTAGCAGACAAATAAAGATATGCAAGTGTCTCCTAACAATTCACATTAACTTTTCTGCCTGTCTTGCAATTTCACCCGCCATTCGTGCGGGCCCGTTTCATGCACCGAGGTGCCCTGGGCGTCCACCGCCACCGTCACCGGCATATCCACCACCTCAAATTCATGGATCGCCTCCATGCCCAACTCCGGAAAAGCCAGGATTTTTGAGGACTTGATCGCCCGTGACACCAGATACGCCGCACCGCCCACGGCGATGCAATACGCCGCGCCGTGGCGGCGGATACTCTCCACCGCCTCCGGCCCGCGCTCAGCCTTGCCAACCATACCGAACAGGCCCAACTCACCCAGCATCAGGTCGGTGAACTTGTCCATGCGCGTGGCCGTGGTCGGACCCGCCGGACCCACAGCCTCATCGCGCACCGCATCGACCGGACCGACATAATAAATGAAGCGCCCCCGGAAATCGACCGGGAGCGGCGCGCCCTTGGCAACCAACTCCGCGATCTTTTTGTGCGCCGCGTCGCGGCCCGTCAGCAGCTTGCCCGTCAGCAACAACGCATCACCGGCACGCCAACGGGCCACCTCTGCGCGGGAGAGCCCATCCAGATTGACCCGCTTCGCCCCAGCCGGGCCCTCCCACGCCACCTGCGGCCAGGCCGACAACGGAGGCGGAGCAAAATGCGCCGGGCCACTGCCATCCAGCGAGAAATGCAGATGCCGCGTCGCCGCGCAGTTAGGGATCATTGCCACCGGCAGGCTGGCCGCGTGGGTGGGGTAGTCCAGGATCTTCACATCCAGCACGGTGGTCAGCCCGCCCAGCCCCTGGGCGCCAATGCCCAGCCTATTGGCCTTGTCAAAGATCTCCAGGCGCAGTTCCTCGCTACGGTTCTGTGGCCCCCGAGCCCGCAATTCCGGCAGGTCGATGGGCGCCAGCAAGGATTCCTTCGCCAGTAACATCGCTTTTTCCGGCGTGCCCCCGATGCCAATACCCAGCACGCCCGGCGGACACCAGCCCGCGCCCATTTCCGGCAGGCGCTCCAGCACCCAATCGACAATGGAATCCGACGGGTTCAGCACCGCAAACTGGGCCTTGTTTTCCGAGCCGCCACCCTTGGCGGCCACGCGCACCTCCAGGCGGTCTCCCGGCACCATACGCACATGCAGCACCGCTGGGGTGTTGTCGCGGGTATTGCGCCGCGCGCCCGCCGGATCAGAAAGAACCGAGGCGCGCAGTGGGTTGACGGCATCGGTATAGGCACGGCGCACGCCCTCATCCACCATTGCCTGCAGATCCAGGTCGCCACTAAAGCTCACCTGCATCCCGATCTCCATGAACACCACGGCCATGCCGGTGTCCTGACAAATCGGTCGCCGCCCCTCGGCGCACAGACGCGAATTCACCAGAATCTGCGCCAGCGCATCCTTGGCGGCGGGCGATGATTCCTGCTGCCAGGCCGTATGCACCGCCGCAACAAAGTCTTGCGGGTGATAGACCGCGATAAACTGGAAGGCGTCGGCAATCGACTGAATGAGGTCTTCCTGGCGAATAACAGTCATGGCAAACGGCGGGGCACGGGATACGATGGTGTCATTCTACGGGACAATCCGGCGGGATAAATGTGCTATTGCACCGATGTGCCCAACATCGCAACATTTCTCCCAAAGTCCCTCTGGAGATTCCCATGCTGCGCGCCCTGTCCCTGTTTCTTGTCTGCCTGAGCCTTGGCAGCCATGCCGCCGAGGTCACCCTCCCGCACAACGGCCTCACGCTCAACGGCCAACTGCAAACCGCCAGCGGTAAATCGCTCAAGGACGGCGTGCTCCTGATCCTGCACGGTACGCTGTCCCATAACCGCACCGAACTCATTCAAGGGATCCAGAAGCAACTCACCGAGCGGGGCTTCAATACCCTGGCCATCAACCTCAGCCTCGGCGTCGATAACCGTCACGGAACCTATGACTGTGCCACACCGACGCGTCATAAACACACCGATGCCCTCGACGAACTGAGCGCCTGGATGGCCTGGCTGAAAACCCAGGGAGCCGGTCCCGTCACCCTGATTGGCCATTCCCGGGGCGGCAACCAGATCGCCTGGTTCGCTGCCGAGCGTATGAACCCAGCCATCCGCAAGGTCGTGCTGCTGGCCCCACAGACCTGGCCGGCGGGTTATGCAGCAAAGATGTACCAAAAACGCTACGGCACCGAGCTGGCCCCGCTGCTGAGCCAGATGGCCCAGAGCGAGGCGAAGGCCCTGCTCGGCCAGGTGGACTTTCTGTATTGCCCGAAGACGCGCGTCAGTGCCAGCAGTTTCGTGAACTATTACACCGAAGACCGCCGCTTCGACACTCCGGGACTCTTGGCCGCAATCCGCGTCCCGGTGCTGGTCATTGCCGCCGAAGGTGACGAGATCGTCCCTGGTCTGGTTGAACGGGTCCGGCCACAGGCCGATGGCCAGCGCATCCAACTCAAGGTGTTGTCAGGGGCTGACCATTTCTTCCGCGACCTCTACAGCGAAGACGCCGTTGAGGCCATTCAGGCCTTCCTTGCCGCGCCCTAGTGCGGGCGACCAGGGCGCTGGAGCCATTGACCGGAGGGCGGTCAGTCCTCTTCGTGGCGCTTAAAGCCGGCAGATAACTGCTGTTGCACCTGCGGAGGCACCGGATCGTAATGACTGAAGGTCAAGGAATAGGCGCCTTGGCCACTGGTCACGGCCTTGAGGCGGGCCGGGAAGTTTTCCAGCTCCGCCAAGGGCACCATGCCCGTCAGCCCCGACATGCCCCCACGCCCCGGTTGGTTGCCCAGGATGTGCCCGCGCCGCGAGGTAATTTCTGCGCCAATATCGCCGATACAGGCATCCGGTAGCGAAACCTCGATCTGCACGAAAGGCTCCAGCACGACCGGCCGTGCACCCGACATGGCCTCCCAGAAGGCCTTTTTTCCGGCCATCACGAAGGCAATCTCCTTGCCGTCCACCGGGTGCGTCTTGCCATCGTAAACAGTCACACGCACATCCTGAAGCGGGAAACCGGCAACCGCGCCCTCGGCCATCCCCATGCGTACCCCCTTCTCCACCGCCGGGATAAAGGTCCCCGGGATCGCCCCGCCCTTGACCGCATCCACAAACTCGAAGCCCGCACCGCGCTCCAAGGGTTCGACGCGCAGATAAACCTCGCCGAACTGGCCTGCACCACCGGTCTGCTTCTTGTGCCGACAATGACCCTCGCTGGGCTGGGTCAGGGTCTCGCGATAGGGAATGGACGGCGGATGGGTATCGACCTCCAGCTTGAACTGGGCGTACATTTTTTCCAGCACATGCTTGAGATGCATCTCGCCCAGACCACGGATGACCGCCTCGTGCGTCTGGGCATCGTGCTCGACATGGAGGCCGGGGTCGGCCTCACACAGGCGATGCAGCACATCGGCGAGTTTTTGCGCCTCCGACTGCTTCCGGGCGCGCAGCGCCAGACCGAATACCGCATGCGGAAAATCGAGCGGCTGCATGTGGATATGGTCGTCCTCCGCCGCATCGTGCAAGACATCGTCGAAATGGATGTCGTCAACCTTGCTGATGGCACAAATCTCGCCGGGACCGCAGGCCACAGCCGGGATCAGTTGCTTGCCCTGCACCCGATGCAAATGCCCCACCTTGAACGGCCGTCGCCCCTCGCCAATGAAGAGCTGACCATGCAGGGCCAGCGTGCCCTGATAGACGCGCAAGAGGGCAATCTTTCCAACATAGGGATCGATCTCCACCTTGAAGCAATGGGCCAGGGCATGCTGCGTCGAGTCGGCCGTCACCGTGAAGGGCTGTGCCGTCTCGCCCTCCCCACGCACAAAACGCGGCGGATTGCCTTCGGTCGGGTTGGGTAAGAGCCGGATAATGGCGTCGATCAGGGCCGCGCACCCCGCACCGCTGCGCGCCGAGGTAAAACAGACCGGCACCAGATGCCCCTCGCGCAAGGCCTGCTCCAAGGGGGCGTGGAGTTGTTCCGGACTCACACTGCCCTGCTCGAGATAAATGGCCATCAGATCCTCATCCACCTCGACCACCTGATCCACCAAGGCCTGGTGAGCCTCCGCGACCGATGAGAAGTCCGCCTCCCCGCCCAGATTGAAGAAACAGTCGGTCACCTGGCCAGCCCCGGCCGCCGGCAGGTTGATGGGCAGGCACTCGCGACCAAAGGCCGCCTGAATCTCGGCCAGCGTCGCCGCCAATGTCGTCGCATCCACCCCGGGAGCATCCATCTTGTTGACGATCACCATCCGAACCAGCTTGCGGGTCTGCGCCCACTGCATCATGCGCGTCGTGGTCAAATCAATGCCGCGTGTCGCATCAACCACCACCGCCACCGTCTCCACGGCATCCAGGGCGCACATGGCCTGACCCGTGAAATCCGGATAGCCCGGGGTATCGAGCAGATGCACACGCACCCCTTCCCGCTCGAAATGCGCCGTAGCCAGCTTCAACGAATGCCCGTGCTCCTTCTCAAGGGCCTCGTAGTCGCACACCGTCGTGCCTTTTTCAACCAAACCGGCGACAGGAATGCTGCCCGTCTGCGCCAGCAGGGCCTCGATCAAGGTCGTCTTCCCGGCCCCAGCCGCACCCACAAGGGCCAGGGTACGCAAATTGAGAGGGCTAACGGCAGTCATGGCGAGCTCCAGAAAAGATCGGTGTCGCCAGTATAACGCTGCCGGATAATCAAAGATAATGAAGTCCTAAATAAATGAGGGCGTCTCGACATGACCGAGACGCCCTCATTGCCGGGCGAGACCGCGAAGCGGGACTTACAGGTGATATTGCCGGCTATGGCTGTGTACCGCCTCAACCAACGCAGTGACATGCTCCGGCGGGGTGAACTGGGAGATCCCGTGGCCCAGGTTGAAGACATGACCCGTGCCGGTGCCATAACTGTCAATGATGCGGCGCGCCTCGGCGGCCACGGCCTCCGGCGGCGCGAACAACACGGAAGGGTCCATATTGCCTTGCAGCGCCACCCTGTCACCCACGCGGCGGCGCGCGTCACCGATATCCGTGGTCCAGTCCAGGCCCACGGCATCACAACCACAGCCCGCGATGTGTTCCAGCCACTGACCGCCGCCCTTGGTAAAGACGATGCGCGGCACGATGCGGCCCTCGCGCTCGCGGGTCAGGCCGGCCATGATGCGCGCCATGTAGGGTAGCGAAAACTCCAGATAGGCTGCCTGCGACAGCATGCCGCCCCAGGAATCGAACACCATCACCGCCTGGGCCCCGGCCTCAATCTGCGCATTGAGATAATGGGTTACCGCCGTCGCCGTGACATCCAGGATGTGGTGAAACAGTTTCGGATGGCCATACAGCATCTTCTTGGTCTCGGCATAGGTATCGCTGCCGCTGCCCTCGACCATGTAGCAGGCCAGCGTAAACGGGCTGCCGGAAAAACCAATCAGCGGCACCGAGCCATCCAGCGCACGGCGAATCTCGCTCACCGCGTCGATGACATAGCGCAGGTGATCGTGCGGATCGGGCGCCGTCAGGTTGCGAATCTCCCACTCACTGCGCAACGGGCGTTCAAAACGCGGCCCCTCTCCCGTCGAAAAATACAGGCCCAGACCCATCGCGTCCGGAATGGTCAGGATGTCCGAGAACAGGATGGCGGCATCAAGGTCATAACGCGCCAGGGGTTGCAGCGTCACCTCACAGGCCATATCCGGGCTCTTGCACAGCGAAAGGAAATCGCCGGCTCGGGCTCGGGTGGCGCAGTATTCCGGCAGATAGCGGCCGGCCTGACGCATCAGCCACAGCGGGGTGTAGTCGGTCGGCTGGCGCAGCAAGGCGCGCAGAAAGGTGTCGTTCTTAAGTTGTGTCATTGTCTCGTCCCTGTACTCCGGCGCGCATTCTAGTCGATTGCATGCAATTTCAGCAGGCCAATCCTTGCGCTGCGCACAGGACCCGCTTGGCCATGGCCAAACCGATCCATAACCAGGCCAGGATAAAAAAGGTCACAAGCGGAATATGGGCATCCAGGATTCTGCGGGGGGTCGCCCAGCGGACAAACCGCACCACCGGCCCGGTCACGACCTGAAATAACTTGTAAAACACATTCTGATCACGGTATTTCCCCGCTAGCACGGCGAGGATCCCTTGTCCGAGCAGGGCCAGTCCAGCGACCTCAACCAAGGCACGCGCAATTGACAGCAAATAGAGTTCCATAAAGTCTCCTTCCATCGCACATTCTAACTTGTGCCATCAAGCGCGTGCGGTGAGAATGCAGGTCCCTTGTTAAGGTGTGACATTCCATGAATTTCGACCATTTCCGGTATCGGCTTCGCGCCACGCTATTCGAGTGGTTACACCAACCGGATCGCGCTCTTGAGGCGTGGATCGGCGTTCATCGCGCTGACCCGCAGGATGTCGTGGCCCCGCTGGGTATTGCCTGGATCCATGCCCAGAAAAAACGCTGGGGTGAGGCGGCCGAATGGTTCGAGCGCGCCATTGCCATACGCCCCGACCATGCGGACACCTGGTTCAATCTGGGCTATGCCCGCGAGCAACAAGGTCACCAGGAGGCCGCCCTCACGGCCTTGGCGCATGCCGTAGAGCTCAACCCAAAGCATGACCGCGCCTGGTACGGCATCGGCATGATCCATTCCCACCGTGGCGATCCCCTCGCAGCCGCCGAAAATCTACGCCATGCCGCCGATCTGCAACCCATGAACGGGGCGGCCTGGTATGCCCTTGGCATGGCTCACTACCACGCCAACCAGCCTGATCAGGTGGCCGCCGTGTTTGCGCACTGCCTGACCCACGACGGCCCGACGGCCAAGCGCCTGGCTCAGGATACGCAACGCCCTGACCTGGTACACCAGCTGCCAGGCTGATCCAGGCCAAACTCTTCCCGCAAGTAAAACGGCCCGCACAAGCGGGCCGTTTTACTTGCCGGGCCACTCCGAGGAGTGGCCCGGACACGGGGTGCTTTACGCGCCCTTGGTATCGATGTCGCCTTCCAGGCTCGGATAGCGGACATGGTTCACCAGGTCCTGGATTTCCTTGCTCGGTGCCGAGGAGATCAGCGAACCGATGATCACGCCAAGGAAGCCCGCCGGCATACCGAACACACCCGCCGCGATCGGCTTGATGGCAAACCACTCGTTTGCGGGTACGCCGCCGAAGAACGGGTAAGTCATGTACATGTAGTACATGCACAAACCCAGACCGGCCAGCATGCCGATAACCGCACCCAGGTAGTTGGCGCGCTTCCAGAACACGCCCAGAACCAGCGCGGGGAAGAATGCCGAGGCTGCCAGCGAGAATGCTGCGCCCACCAGGAACAGAATGTCACCCGGCTTCAACGACGCGGTGTAGGCCGCTGCGACAGCAACCACCAGCAACAGTGCCTTGGAGATGCTCAGGCGACGCATCGTCGAGGCGTGCGGGTCGATCATCTTGTAGTACACATCGTGCGACAGCGCGTTGGCGATGGTCAGCAGCAGGCCGTCCGCGGTGGACAGCGCAGCGGCCAGACCGCCAGCGGCAACGAGGCCCGAAATGACATACGGCAGGCCGGCAATTTCCGGCGTGGCCAGCACGATCAGGTCGCCGCCGATGGTGATTTCCGCCAACTGGATGATGCCATCCTTGTTCATGTCGACGATCTTCATCAGGCTTGCATCCACCGCCTGCCAGTTGCTAACCCAGGCGGGCAGGGTGGCGAAGGACGAGCCCACCAGGTCGTGGTAAACCACATACTTGGCCAGCACGGCCAGGGCCGGGGCAGTGAAATAGAGCAGGAAGATGAAGAACAGCGACCAGAACACCGAGACGCGGGCTTCACGCACCGAGGGGGTGGTGTAATAGCGCATCAGGATGTGCGGCAGCGAAGCGGTACCCACCATCAGGCACAGCACCAGCGCGATGAAGTTGTTGCGCTTGTCGTTGGAGGCCTTCTGGTCCTCGGCCTTGGCCTTGGCGATGGCTTCCGCAGACGGGGTTTCACCCTTGGCTTCGGCTTCCTTCATCAGCTTCTTCTCGGCGCCCTTGCCAGCAAACGCGGTGGCGTGGCCGGGGACATTACCTGCCTTACCCTTGGCGCCCGCCTCGGCGGCCTTCCACTTGGCCTTGAGCTTGTCGATATCCGGCGGGAAGTCCTTGAGGTCTTTCTCGGCCCCCTTAACGGCCTTTTCATCGACCGGCACAGCGGCCTTCAGGTCAACCAGTTTCTGCTCAACCTTGCCCTTTTGCTCGGCATGGAAGGCGGCACCGTTACCGGCGGCCACAGCGGCCTCGAGGGTCTTGATCTTCTCACCCCACTCGGCGGCCTTCTCCTTGTGGATCGCACGCACGGTGAGTTCGGCAGCACCCAGGGCGGAGTTGGGATCGTTCAGTTCCTTCTCCTTGGCGGTCACCTTCTGCAGGGCCTGACCGTAGGCAACCTGCGGAACGGGGTTACCGGTAATCTGTACAGACAGCCACACCACCGGGATCAGGTAGGCAATGATCAGAATGATGTACTGGGCCACCTGGGTCCAGGTCACCGCCCGCATACCACCGAGGAACGAGCAGACCAGGATACCGATCAGACCGGCATACACGCCGATGGCGAACTCCAGACCCGTGAAGCGGCTGGTAATGAGGCCCACACCGTAGATCTGCGCCACCACATACACGAAGGAGCAGATGATGGCGGCGATCACACCAATGGCGCGCGGCAGGTTGCCACCGTAACGGGCGCCGAGAAAGTCCGGAATGGTGAACTGGCCGAACTTGCGCAGGTAGGGTGCCAGGAACAGCGCCACCAGCACATAACCGCCGGTCCAGCCCATCACGAACGCGAGGCCATCGTAACCGGAGGCGTACAGAGTGCCCGCCATACCGATGAAGGAAGCGGCAGACATCCAGTCGGCGCCGGTCGCCATGCCGTTGAACAGGGCCGGAACCCGACGGCCCGCCACATAGTATTCCGACACATCGGCCGTTTTCGACATGATGCCGATACCGGCATACAGGGCGATGGTCGCAGCCAGGAAGATATAACCGAGAACGGTATTGGAAACGCCCATCTGCTCCAGGATCGCCAGGACGATCACGAAGGCGATGAAGCCGCCCGTATAGAAGGTGTAGTAGCGCTTCAGCTGATTAAAGAAGGCCGAATTAGATTGCGTAGTCATGTCAGTCTTCTCCCTCATGTACGCCATAGTCCTTGTCCATCTGATTCATACGCCGAGCGTAATACCAGATCACAACCACATAGATGATCAAGGCACCCTGTGCGCCCATATAGAAGGCGAACGGGAAACCCGCGATCACGATTTCGTTCAGTTCCTTTGCGAACCAGATCACCACAAAGGTGGCAACGAACCAGACAGCGAGCAACACGGCGGTAAGCCGCAGGTTTTTACTCCAATACTCCTGATGCTTCTCAGTCAGTTTCATATCACTCCTCCAACCTAAAAACGATGTCGTCTGGTCTATCCCTCCCCAGGAATACCACCGCGTCCAGACGCCAAACACGCGACCGCCCGAGCATAACGCAAACCCCGAGGGGATTTCTACGCTCCGTATTGTGGAAAACCACAATACGGAGTGGAAATCGCGCCTCAATTCTGTCCGCTCACCCAGCGACGAGCCTGTTCGAGGGCCTGCAGCGAATGGTAATGCTCGGAGTGCTTGTCCTTGGCCAGCGGCAAGGCCACCAGCAACAACTGGGCCGTAGCCAGTGCATCAGCCAGGGCCGAATGGCGGGCAAAATTGCCAATCCCGAAATGCCCTGTCCAGTCATCAAGGGCGCGATATTTGTGCTGCCACTGCGGCAGAAGTTCCGGCACGACATAGGCCAGATCCAGCCAGGGATGCTTGAGGTTTAACCCCAGATACGCCCTCATGGCACGCACGATCATGGTGCGATCAAAGGCCACATGGAACGCAACCAACGGCGATGTGCCGAGAAATTCGAGGAAATCGAGCAAGGCCTCGGCAGGGGCCTGCCCTTCGCGCTGCGCCTCACCGCCAATGCCGTGGATGAGGATGTTGGCCCGGCTGCTGGCCTGATCCTGACGCAGAACCACTTCAAAGCTCTGTGCAAAATCAATGCGCCCACCCACTACCGCTACCGCACCAATGGCAATCAGGCGATCCTTTTGCAGATCCAGCCCGGTCGATTCGACATCGACCACGACATAGCGGGCCTCAGCAAAAGGCCGCCGCAGATCCTCGGCCGGCTGGGACTGCCAAGCCTCCAGGCGTTGCTGCTGAGCCGGCAACAGTTCCAGGCCCCGCCAATGGCGGCGAAGGCGCATGAGGATATTGCTCATGCCTGATAGTCCATGGCCAGGCGCGACTGCAGTTTGCGGGCCTGACGGAAAGACTCCTTAAGGATGCGCCGGTCGAGGTCATTGAGCCGATCCGGATCGATATGGTTATCCAGCGTCTCGCCCGCCAGACTCTCTTCATGTTGGCGACGCAGTCGCAACAACTGCAAAAAGAAAAAGCTGGATATCCACGCCTCCACCTCGACGCTGGGAATATTGAGGGGCGCGGCGGCGGCCCGAAGCCGCGCCGCCGTCCCGCTCGCAGAGGAGCCAATGGCGAGAGCAAAAATGCGCGCCGCATCAACGAAAGGCGTGGTTCCGTTCAGCTTGAGATCCAGCGTAGCGGGGTGTTCACCCGAGGCCGAGGTCACCACAAAGTCGCGTATCAACCCGAGCGGCGGGCGGTTGCGCAAGGCATTGACAGCCATCTGATGCAGGAAGCGCGGGGCGGCCTGGACATAATCGGCGAGCCAGGCTCGCAGCTCGGTGGCCAACGCATCCACTCCAAACAGGGGCCGTATATCGAAAAAGATACTGGCGTTCAGCAAGGCCTCGGGATCGCCCGAATCAATCCAGTGGGCAAAGGTGCTCTTCCACTCGTCCAGGGTCAGGCACCAGCGGGGATTGCTCGCCATCACCTGCCCCTTGCACAGCGGGAAACCACAGGCATCGAGCGCCTTGTTGATTCGTTCGGACAAGGCCAGCAAACGGGCCCGCACCGTCTCCAGATCCTCCCCGGCCGGCAGAATGAAGATCAGGCCGTTATCCTGATCCGTGGACAGGGTCTGCTCCAAGCGCCCCTCTGAGCCGAAGGCCAGCCAGCAGAAGCGGTACGGACAATCCTGGCCGCATTCCAATGTAATCACGCGTTGCGTGAGCAGGTCGTTGAGCGTGGAGATAATCTGGGTCAACTGTTCCGAACCAACGCCCTGGGCCAGCATGTTGTGACCCAACTGGCGAATATCCTCAGCAAAGGTCCTCAGATCCTCAAGACGCGTGGCCGAACGAATGGCCGCCGAGATCTGGGTCACGCCAACACGCTGCAAGGAAAAGAGGTCCTTTTCCGAGATCACACCCGTCACCCGCCCCTCCTCGGCCATCAAGACATGGCGGAATCCATGCTGAGCCATCAACAGCGCCGCCTCAAAGGCATGCGCCGACGGCGGCAGGGTCATGGGATCAGGCGTCATCACGGCCCGGATCGGGGTGGTCAGCGAGAGCCCGGGAAGAATCACGCGTCCGATCAGATCCCGCACGCTGAACACCCCAAGCGGATGCTGCGCCTCGTCCGCGATCACGATCGCGCTGATTTTTTGCGCCTGAATCGTCTGCAGCGCCTCGCCCAGCATCGTCTCCGGCAGACAGGTAACGGGTGCGCGGCGGGCCAGACTGGACAAGGGGCTATGCAAGGACTGCCGCTCATTGCTGGAGGCCGCATAAACCCCCTGCAGACTGCGTTGCGACTGGTCCAGCAGGTTGGCGATGCGTTCGGTGCAGAACCGTGAAAAGGGCAGCGAGCGCTCTAACAGGCGGCGAAAATCTTCGGCCCCCAGCACATAGGCAAAAACATCGCCCTGCGCCCGGAAAGTTGACACCACCGGACGGTTGCTCAGCACCGCACCAATCGGAAAGGCCTCGCCCTCGTGCAGTTCCAGCCAGGCCCCCGCCTCGCCACTCTCACCCACCACGCGGCCCTGCTTGATGATCAGCACTCGCTCCGAGACGCCCTCCGACGGTGCCAGCAAGACCTCGCCGTTGTGGTAATAAACCAGCGACAGATGCTGAGCGAGCCAGAGCAGATCCTCTGCGGCCATGCTGTCAAAGGGGGCAAACCGTGATAAGTGCTCGACTGTAGCCGTCAACAAAGAATTGGAACCCGACATCGGTTTTCCTCACCCATGAAAAGGAATCAAAGGGATATTCATGCGTCAAATCAGTCTGTCGGCAGGCGTACCTCAACCTTCAACCCACCGCCCGGAACATCGCTCAGCGCAATCTGCCCCTGACAGAGCAGGACAATCTCGCGCACAATGGCCAAGCCCAGGCCGCTCCCCAGGGCCTCATGCCCTGCCAGGCGATAAAAACGCCGGAAGACATTCCCCCGCTCTGCCGCCGGAATACCCGGGCCGGTGTCGCTCACGGTCAGCACCGCCCAGCCAGCCTCCTGCCGTAGGGCGACATCCACCCGTCCACCCGACGGCGTATAGCGCACGGCATTGTCGATCAGGTTACTGATCAAGATCCGCAACGGTTCAGTATGGCCGCGCAGGGTCACAGGGGCGCTGTCCGTCAGGCCCAAATCCACCTGATACGCCTCCGCCACGGTCGAAAAATCGGCCACCACCTGCTTAACCAAAGCGTCCATATCTACCAGCGTCCGTTCGGCCTGCGCCTCCGGTTCGAGCCGGGCCATGGCAAGCAATTGGCTGACCAGGCGAGCGGCCCGGTCAATGCCCTCTTGCAATCGCAGCAGGGCCTGTTGACGCTCAGACGGGCTCTCCGCCCGTGCCACCATCTGTGCCTGCAATTTGAGGGCTGTCAGCGGTGTACGCAATTCGTGGGCCGCATCGGCGACAAAGCGCCGCTGCTGAGACAGGGACTTGTCCAGTCGTAAGAGCAGCGCATTCAGGGCCTCGCCCAAAGGGCGAATCTCCTCGGGCACATCCGCCATGTTGATAGGGTGCAACATGGCCACATCACGCACCCCAATCTCGCGCCGCACCTGCTCGAGCGGCGCCAGGGCGCGCACGACGGCCATCCAGATCAATATGCCCAGACCGGCGACCAGAATAGCCAACGGCAACAGTAGCCAGTTGGCCAGACGGGCGTAGGCAAGGACCCGATTAGCCTTGGGTGAAGCCACCTGAATCGTCAGCCCACTGTTGTACAGGGTATAGGTACGCCACTCTTCGCCGTTCCAAGTGACCACAGCAAAACCCAGCGGCTGGCGCGGCAGTTCTATATCCGGGCGCGAGGCATAGACCAGTCTGGATCTTTCCCAAATCTGACTGATGAAACGGCCATGATCCTGAATCTCATCATCTTCACGCGTGGACTCAACCCCGTGCCGCACGATCGCGTGCGCCACCTGTTCCAAGGTGTAATCGCGAACCTTGTTAAAGCCACTCCAGGTAATGCTGTAGGTCAGCACACTCACCAGCAATCCCGTCAACACCAACGAGGTGATTTGCCAAATCAACAGCTGGCGGCGGATGGAATTCATGGCGCGACCACCTTGTAACCGACACCCCGAACATTGCGAATCCAATTGCCCCCCAGCTTGCGGCGCAGATTATGCAGATGCACCTCAATGGCGTTGCTGGAGACCTCCTCCTCCCAACCGTACAGGCACTCTTCCAATGACTCGCGCGACACCACCGTGCCGGGGCGAGCCATCAAGGCCTCAAGCAGAGAAAACTCGCGCTGCGACAGGGCAATGACCTGATCCGCCAAAATCACCTCGCGACGGTCCGGATCCAGAGAGAGCGCACCCAAACGCATCTCGTTTTGTCCACGACCGCTATGCCGGCGCAACAGGGCCCGCACCCTGGCCACCAGCTCATCAAGATCGAAGGGCTTGACCAGGTAATCGTCCGCCCCAAGATTAAGCCCGGCCACGCGATCCGCCACCGTGTCCCGCGCGGTAACAACCAATACCGGCAAGGCGCGCTCAGCCTGCCGCAAGCGTTTCAGCACCGTCAACCCGTCTTTGCGAGGCAACCCGATATCCAGCACCAGCACCGCATAGTCACCCGTAGTCGCAGCCAGCTCAGCGGCCGCGCCATCCCGCGCCCAGTCCACGGCAAAACCGGCCTGCCGCAGGCCCTGCTGCATGCTCTCGCCGATCATCGGGTCATCTTCAGCCAGTAACAGTTTCATTGCGATCCGCTCCTGGATGCATTATGCCGCGCCCATAAAAAAACGGGGCTTGCGCCCCGTTTTTGTGCAACGGAAACCAGAATTACTTCTTGGCAGCCGGAGCAGCGGCATCAGCCTTAGCAGCCGGAGCAGCAGCCTTGTCGTCCTTCTTGGCCTTCTTGGCCTTGGCATCAGCCTTGGCATCAGCCTTGGCATCAGCCTTGGCAGCCGGAGCAGCAGCAGCCGGAGCAGCAGCAGCCGGAGCAGCAGCAGCCGGAGCAGCAGCGGCCGGAGCAGCAGCCTTGTCAGCAGCTTGAGCGGAAGCGATCATGGAAACAGCAGCCATAATGGCGAACAGGGTACGGGTCATCTTGAATCTCCTTGAATGGGTCATGCTCGCAACACCGCGAGTGCGCGGATTCTGGCGCAGCGAAAATTAAGGCCGCATTAAGATAAGGCGCCTGGAAAAAATTTTTACACCAAGCAAAAACCCCGCCGCAGCGGGGTTTTTGGGGCGTCGGGTGTTTTTGGTTGACCTGGATCAGAAACCCATGTCGCCCATACCGCCCATGCCACCCATACCGGGGTTCATGTCGGGAGCGCCGCCTTTTTTGTCTTCCGGCAGATCAGCCACCATGCAATCGGTGGTCAGCATCAGGGAAGCCACGGAGGCCGCGTTTTGCAGAGCGATGCGGGTCACCTTGGTCGGATCCAGCACGCCCATCTCCATCATGTCGCCATAGGTGCCGGTGCTGGCGTTGTAACCGAAGTTACCCTTTCCGGACAGCACCTTATTGACCACCACGGAGGCCTCTTCGCCACAGTTGTTGACGATCTGACGCAGCGGCTCCTCGATGGCGCGCAGAACAATCTTGATGCCTGCATCTTGATCGTGGTTGGCGCCCTTGAGCTTGGTGATGGAGGAACGAGCGCGCAGCAGAGCAACGCCGCCGCCCGGTACGATGCCCTCTTCGACCGCCGCACGGGTGGCGTGCAGGGCGTCTTCGACACGGGCCTTCTTTTCCTTCATCTCAACCTCGGTCGCGGCACCGACCTTGATGACGGCCACGCCGCCCGCCAGCTTAGCCTTGCGCTCTTGCAGCTTTTCCTTGTCGTAGTCGGAGGTGACCGCTTCAATCTGCTGATTGATCTGAGCAATGCGGTCCTTGATGCTGTCTGCGGAACCCGCGCCATCAATGATGGTGGTGTTTTCTTTGCCGATCTCGATGCGCTTGGCGCGACCGAGGTCTTGCAGCGTGGCCTTATCCAGGGACAGGCCCACTTCTTCGGCAATCACGGTACCGCCGGTCAGGATCGCCATGTCCTCCAGCATGGCCTTGCGGCGATCGCCAAATCCAGGGGCCTTGACGGCAGCCACCTTGAGGATGCCACGAATGGTGTTGACCACCAGGGTCGCCAGCGCCTCGCCGTCGATATCTTCGGCGATGATCAGCAGCGGTTTGCCTGCCTTGGCCACTTGCTCCAACACCGGCAGCAGATCGCGGATGTTAGAGATCTTCTTGTCGTGCAGCAGAATGAACGGGTCTTCCATCACCGCCATCTGCTTCTCGGCGTTGTTGATGAAGTAGGGCGACAGGTAGCCACGGTCAAATTGCATCCCCTCCACGATGTCCAGCTCGTTGTCGAGACCGGAACCGTCTTCCACGGTGATGACGCCTTCCTTGCCCACTTTGTCCATGGCGCTGGCGATGATGTCGCCAATGGCACTGTCCGAGTTGGCGGAGATGGAACCCACCTGAGCGATCTCCTTGGTGGTGGTGCAGGGCTTGGAGAGGGTCTTCAGCTCACCGATCATGGTCGCGACGGCCTTGTCGATGCCGCGCTTCAGATCCATGGGGTTCATGCCGGCGGCAACGAACTTCATGCCTTCGTTGACGATGGATTGCGCCAGCACGGTGGCGGTGGTGGTGCCGTCGCCGGCGATGTCGGAGGTCTTGGAAGCGACTTCCTTGACCATCTGGGCGCCCATGTTCTCGAACTTGTCCTTCAGCTCGATCTCTTTGGCGACAGACACGCCGTCCTTGGTGACGGTCGGTGCGCCGTACGAACGGTCCAACACGACATTGCGACCCTTCGGGCCGAGGGTGACCTTGACGGCGTTAGCCAGCACATTGACGCCAGCGACCATGCGGTGACGGGCGGAATCTCCAAATCGTACATCTTTAGCTGCCATGTTGTAGCTCCTTAATATTCTGTTGAATCAGTAAAACGATTATTTCTCGATGACGCCCATGACATCTTCTTCACGCATCACCAGCAGCTCTTCGCCACCAATCTTCACGGCCTGGCCGGAGTACTTTCCGAACAGCACGCGATCGCCCACCTTGAGGGCCATGGCAATAGCCTTGCCGCTGTCATCCTTCTTGCCCGGGCCCACGGCCACAACCTCACCCTGATCGGGCTTCTCGGTAGCAGAGTCGGGGATCACGATGCCGGATGCGGTCTTGCGTTCTTCTTCCATGCGCTTGACGATCACGCGATCGTGCAGGGGGCGAATCTTCATGAGGTTTCTCCTTACTGTGAATGGGGGGTCAATACCGGCCAGTCAGTACGCGGCCCGTTCCATCGCAATCAAACGGCCTGCTAGCACTCCCTGCCTGTGAGTGCTAATAGTAGGGCCCGGGCCCCGCTCTTTCAAGCCCCTGGAGCGCAATTATTTGTGTGCATTACGCGCTTGGCCTCCATTGCGAGTTGATAGGTGTCAATTTTCTTGCACCCATTCGCCCTTCTCTGGAGTAGAGTTCGCCATCATGAGCAAAGCCAAACTCATTGATCCCTTCGGACGCCTGGTGGAATATCTCCGCCTGTCGGTGACAGATCGGTGCGATCTGCGCTGTGCCTATTGCATCCCGGAGGGTTTCAAGGGCTTTGAGGAACCCGCCGACTGGCTGACCTTCGACGAGATCGAACGCCTCATCGGCCTGTTTGCCCAAATGGGCCTGAAGCGCGTCCGTCTGACCGGTGGTGAACCGCTGTTACGCCGCAACATCATTGATCTGACACAACGACTTGCCGCGCTCCCCGGGATTGAAGATCTTTCGCTGTCGACCAACGCCACGCAATTGGCCCGTCATGCCCCCGCGCTCAAGGCCTCTGGCGTTACCCGTCTCAATGTCAGCCTTGACAGCCTCGACCCACAACAAATCATCCGCATCGCGGGGCGCGATGCGCTGGCCGACATCCTGGCCGGACTGGAGGCCGCACGACAAACCGGATTTGCGCCCATCAAACTCAACATGGTCGTCATGCAGGAAAATGTCGATGCCATCGACAACATGGTCAACTATTGCATGGAGCGGGGGTTTGTGTTGCGCCTGATTGAGCTGATGCCCATGGGCGAAACGGCGCGCCGCCTTGGGTATGTTGACTTGCAACCGGTCAAGACCCGTCTGCAACAAAAATTCGATCTGATCGACACCGTCATGAACGGCGGCGGGCCCGCACGCTATCTGGGCACCCCGGACGGGCGCTTCAATGTCGGCTTCATCACCCCCATGTCGCAACATTTTTGCGCCACCTGCAACCGCGTTCGCCTCACCGTAGATGGCGTTTTACACCTCTGCCTGGGCCAGGAAGACCGCCTTGAACTGCGCCCCTTGCTGCGTAAGGGTGCCTCGGACAGCGACCTCATTCAGGCCCTGCAAGAGGCCATCGCCCACAAGCCAGAGCGCCACGAATTCAACGAACAACCGGCCAAGACCATTCGCTTCATGAACGCGACGGGCGGCTAGCCCGGATATTTCATGAGATCACGCGATGATCGCGCAGGACATTGTTCGCGCAGGGAATTCTGCGATGGAGCGGCGTAGTGATTCATACGCCCGACTGAGCGGGGTTTCCTGTGTGGCCAAGGGGCAAGCGAGGGCGCGTGCAGATTCATGAAATACCCGGGCCAGGCAGCGCCCCATCGCCGCGCTCAGGCGCTATCCTTGGCACATGAACACCCACCTCTGGCATCCCTGCACCCAGATGCAGCATCTGGAATCCCTGCCGCCCCTCAAAATCGCCCGGGGAGAGGGCGCGTGGCTCATCGACACCGAGGGTCGGCGCCACCTTGATGCCATCTCGTCCTGGTGGGTCAACCTGTTCGGCCACTGCAATCCGCGCATCAACGCGGCCCTCATTGATCAGCTTGGCCAGATCGAACATGTCATGCTCGCCGGTTGCAGCCACACACCCGTGCTGGAATTGTCCGAACGGCTAGCCAGACTCACCGGACTCGACCACGCCTTTTACGGCTCGGACGGCGCCTCGGCGGTTGAGATCGCGCTCAAGATGAGCTTTCACACCTGGAAAAACGCCGGTCGCCCGCAAAAAACCGGCTTTGTCAGCCTGAAAAACAGTTATCACGGTGAAACGCTCGGCGCCCTGTCGGTGACCGATGTGGCGATTTTTCGCGACACCTACGCACCACTCTTGCGCCACACCCATCAGGTTGCGTCGCCCGATGCGCGCCAGGCACAGGCCGGCGAAACGGCTGTCGATGTTGCACGCCGCGCGGCGGCGGATCTGGAGGCGTGGCTACAACACAACGCCGACACCACCGCGGCGCTGATTGTCGAACCCCTGGTGCAATGCGCCGCCGGGATGGCCATGCACGATCCGGAATACCTGCGCCTGGCCCGGACGCTCTGCGACCGCTACGCGGTACACCTGATTGCCGACGAAATCGCTGTCGGCTTTGGCCGCACCGGCACCCTGTTCGCCTGCGAACAGGCCGGCATCCGCCCGGATTTCATCTGTCTCTCCAAGGGCATCACCGGCGGCTATCTGCCGCTGGCCTGCGTACTCACCACCGATGCCGTGTACGACGGCTTTTACAATGCCGATGTGCGCCTTGGCTTTTTGCATTCGCACTCCTACACCGGCAACCCGCTGGCCTGCCGCGCGGCCCTGGCCGTGCTGGATATTTTCGAAGCTGAGGAGGTTCTGGCACAAAACCGCGTCAAGGCTGCCGCCTTCAACAGGCTCCTGGAACCGCTGCGCCAACACCCCCGCGTACGCCACTTCCGCAACAAAGGCATGATCTGGGCCTTCGATGTCGCCGATGCCGCTCCCGGTTTCGCCCGCGACTTCCACAGCAAGGCCCGTGCAAGCGGCGTGCTGTTGCGGCCCATCGGCAACACGGTCTATTTCATGCCGCCCTATGTCGTTGGCGAGGCAGAAATCGCGCTACTGGCGGAGACCTGCCTGAATCTTCTGGATCAGACCTCCAAATCGGCCGCCGTCCCCGTCATTACGGCAGCGCCGGCAGTGCCTTGAAGCAGTGCTTTGAGTCGCTGCCTTGAAGCGCT
>VGVU01000003.1 GCA_016873905.1 Betaproteobacteria bacterium
CGCCGGGCGGCCAGATCGAGGGCATAGCCCTTGGCGTATCCGCCCAGATCAATCCGCACGGCGGGGTTGCTGCTGCGGATCTGCCCCTTTTCGATGACGAGATCGGTCAGGCGCGGCAGCGCGCGGACAAGGCGCGCCTGTTCGGTGGCCGCGGGCAGAAGGGGCGCAAAGGTGTCGGTGTGAAACCCCCACAGGCGGACCAGATTGCCGATGGCGGGGTTGAACAGATGATCGGAAGCGAGGGCGATGCGGCGCGCCTCCTCGATGGCGGACGCCAATTCGGCGTCGATGGGCGCGCGCCGCCCGGCGGCCAGGGCCGTGTTGATGGCTTCCATGGGACCGGGTTCCCACGGATGCCAGGCGCGATGCAGGCGGTCGAATTCGCCGAGGACGGTCTGCAACGCCTGTTGCGCCGCGCCCTCTTCCGCGCCGTACACCGTCACCTCGACCTGGGTGCCAAAGACGAAAGACTGTTGTTTGTGTACCGGTTCGTGGCGGCTGCATCCTCCCAGCCAGAGCGTGGCTGAAACCAGTAGCAGACCCGGCAGCAGACCCCAAAGACGGCGGGTCAGGTACATCGCAGCTCCAGCGCAGCGACGAATCGTGCCGCCACGGCAAACCCCGTTTGCGCCGTGATCTCGACAAAACAGGTCGGGCTGGTGACATTAACCTCGGTCAGGCAGTCGCCAATCACATCGAGGCCCACCAGCAACAAGCCGTCGGCCTTAAGCTGCGGGCCCAGGGTGCGGGCAATTTCCCAGTCGCGCGGCGACAAGGGCTGCGCCACGCCGCGTCCGCCGGCCGCCAGATTGCCGCGCGTCTCACCCGCGGCCGGGATGCGCGCCAGACAATACGGCACCGGCTCGCCATCTATGACCAGGATGCGTTTGTCGCCCGCCGCGATCTCCGGAAGATAACGCTGCGCCATGATGGTGCGCTGGCCATAATCGGTGATGGTTTCCAGAATCGCGCCGAGATTGGCATCATCGGGGCGCAGGCGAAACACCGATGCCCCGCCCATCGCATCCAGCGGCTTCACCACCATGTCGCCTTGCGTCGCCAAAAACGCCCGTAGGCGGTTGGGGTCGCTGGTCACCAGGCTTGGCGCCGTAAATTGGGGAAAGCGCGCGATCGCCAACTTTTCGTTGTAGTCGCGCAGCGCTTGCGGCCGGTTGAAGACCTTGGCGCCTTCGCGTTCGGCCATCTCCAGCAGATAGGTTGCGTGCAAAAAAGCGGCATCGAAGGGCGGATCTTTGCGCATCAAGACTGCGTCGAAGGCAGTCAGCGGGCGCTCGCCTCTTTCTCCTGCGACAAACCAATGCGTGGCATCCCCCGTCAGCGTCACCGGAGCGCATGTCGCCACCACGCCGCCGTCTTGCGTCCACGCCAGATCGCCCGGCTCGCAAGCCCACAGGGCATGACCCCGGCGGTCCGCCTCGACCATCATCGCGAAGGTCGAATCCTTGTAAATCTTGAAACTCGCCAACGGGTCGGCGACAACCAGAAAGTCCATGGGCTCAATCGTAACGGAAGCGGCGAACAGAGGTAAGTTGTTTCTCGTGCATCGTTCGTGCTTACGGGGTCGGCGCGGGGTCGGTGGCGGTGCCGTCATCCCCAACGCCGAAAAGATTCCGAACCAACGGGGGCAGACAGACCCCTTCTCTCAGAATAGAAAAGGCCCGCGTTCCTGTCGGAGGCGGGCCTTGGGTCCGGCGTTGCCGCCGGTCATGCTGCGCTTAGTGGCGGATGCCGGGGGCAGACAGCTTCAGGCCGTTGCTCATGGCGGTCAGAGCCAGTTCCAGATCGCCGTACTCGGCGGCATCAGGCGGAAGCTCGTTGGAGCGCACAGCCACATTGCACCACTGCAGACGCTTGCGGATGTCCCAGATCTCGCTACGGCTGGTGCGCCACAGCGGGAAGTGGTCAACCTGGCCCTTCAGCACGCCCAGGTATTGGCCGCGGATCCACTTGTTACCACCCTTGTCGGGGGAGTGGCAGTCGTTACAGGCAAAGTTGAGCTGACCGACCTTGCGCTCGAACAGCTTGGTGCCGCGCTCGATGGCCGCCTTGGCCTCCTTGGACTTGGTGTCAACATTGAAGGCGCTGCCGTTGGCCAGATTGTGCAGGTAGATGCCCATGTCCATGTTCTCGGGCATCTGCATCGGCCAGTTCTCGCCGGTGGTGGCGCGGGCATGGCGGGTCACAAACTCCTGCACGCCCATGACCTTCTTCAGGCGGGGCTCATACTTGGGCATGCTGGTCGCCCAGGTCTTGAACTCCTTTGCCGCATCCTTGTGGCAAGAGGCGCAGGCCTTGCCGCTGGGGCCGACCTTGCTCCACAGAGCCTTGGCGCGCTCGACGCCATCCATGGCGCTGTTCACGAAGGGATCCAGATTGTCGCGGTTCTCAACCGGAAGCGGCCGGGTAACGGGGTTCTCCAGCGGATTGCTGTAGATCTTGGGCTCGCCGTTCAGGGTCTTCAGGAAGGCAACCATATCCTTGACCTCATCGACGGTGAACACCTTGTGGGTGCCCCACGGCGGCATCACGGACTCGGGATTGATGCTGCGCGGATCATAGATGTAATTGAAGATCCACTGATCGTCGCGACCCCACTGGGAATAAGTGGACAGATCGGGGCCGACGGCACCGGGCATGGACTGCGTGGTCGGGCCCATGGCGTGGCAGGCCAGGCAGCTACCGCCGCGGCTGCGGTCATAGGCCAGCTTCTCGCCCTTCTTGGCGTCGCCAACGATGGGGCCGTCCAGCTTGGGCGGCGGCGCGTAGGCCGGCGAAGCGTCCGTGGACAGGGTGTTGAAGTCCTTGTAATCGACCTTGGTCCAGTCGGAATAACGCTTCCAAGGCCCCTCGTGGGCGGGCTGGGTCAACTCCAGCGGGACTTCCTGCTTCTTGGGGGCTTTCGACGCATAGGCGCTTGGAACGGCCACTGCCATCGCCAGGCCCATTAAGGCCAGCGCGCTTGCCAGGCCAGTATTCAATCGCTTCATCACCAATCTCCTTCGATGTGCTTTAAGGTGGGCCGATCAGCCTCGTAACAAAACTGTTACCTGTAGTTACGATCGGGTGGCGAAGCTTAGTGAGTTCCGGTTGTGTCTGACAAGGTATGTTTGTTTCATTCGGCGCCTCCATTGTTCCCAGAACGCCTGGCTGTTGTGACTAGCCCTACCTCGACAACTGCCCGCCCCTCGCTACGAACCTCGCCTGCGAGGATGAAAGGCGCCTCCTTGCGGTGGTGGGCGGCTGGAATTAGAAGTCAACGGCGCCGCGCGGCTTTATCGCGTAGCGTCAGGTGGACCGCAGGTTAGAGGCCAACCTCGCCTTCTTCGAAGTAATCGGAGTCGATGCGTTTGACGATGTATGAAGCAGAAACTGAAACCCCAACATCGAAGTCCATCATGAGATTTGCAAGAAGCCGTCCGTCGATGAGCACGACTTTGGTGTCGATGCGGGAGGCGTAGTCGATCGCCTCCGTTGTGTAGGACGAAGTGGTGATGAAAACCCCTTTCTTTGCACGCTGACCTTGCAGGGCACCGACAAACTTTTGAATTTCTGGGCGACCGACAGAACCTTGCCATCTCTTCGCTTGGATGTAGATGGTGTCTAATCCGAGACGGTCTTCTTTGATGATTCCGTCAATGCCACCGTCGCCACTTTGCCCGATACGCTCGCCGGCATCTCGGCGTGAGCCACCATAGCCCATTTTGACCAGAAGCTCGATGACAAGCCGCTCGAAGAAGGTGGGGGAACACGAGAGAATGCGGCTGAGAATGTCTTGGGAAAGACTGAGCCGAAGACTCTGGTGAGCGAGCTCTAGCGCTTCTTCGGGGGTTTGCTCCGTTGAGGCAGCAATGGATTCTGTTGTTATCATTTCCCTGTTGTTCCGTGAAGCATCGCGGAACTCGATGAACTCGGGGAAGCGCTCAAGGTACTTGACATCGATTTTTGCGGGGTTGTCTCCGAGTGTCTGTTTGCCTCGGGCAGTAATACGCAGCGCCCCCCTGCGTGGTGACTCCAATAGGCCCGCTTTCTTGAGGTAGGAATTCGCCCACCCAACACGGTTGTTGAAAATTGCCTGTTGGCCACTTACCAAGAGTTCATTGCGTTCGGCTGGTGTGAGTTGAAACTCATTGGCGAGAACTTCGACGGCTTCGCGCGTGGTGTGGTCGTTGCCGTCGGCAGCGAACCGAAGCAGTGGCAGCATCAGGGTTTGATAGTCAGGAATGGGCATAGTTACCCCGTGGGTTGTTGGTCTCTAACATAAATTCAACTGCACCTCATGTGCAGCGTAATACCCCAACTTGCAATGCAATACGGCGAGTACCCCATGACGATAGACCTCTTGTTCCTTGTTTGTCCCGCCCTTCGGATCAGAGGCGTGATGCGCTTCGTTTACGGCATTGTAGTTTGCGCACGGAGTAAGCATACCTCCACTAGACAAAAAGATTAACTAAAACGGGTGTTACAGGGGCGCTTCCAGTTCTAGGCTGGCGGCCAGGGCGGCGAGGCGGGCGAGGACGCCGTAGGTGTAGAAGCGGTTGACCGGGGCGTCCGGTTGCGCGCCGCTGTCGGGCAGGCTGCAGGCTTCTTCGAAGGCGAGCGGGACGAAGTGCATGCCGGGGGCGTTGAGGTTTTGGTCTTCGCCGCGCTGGGTGTGGACCCGATAGAAACCGCCGACGACGAAGTGGTCGAGCATGTAGATGACGGGTTCGGCCGAGGCGCCGTTGATGCCTTCGCAGGTTGGCACGCCTTCCTGAACCAGCACTTGATCGACCGCCAGACCTTCTTTGATGACGGCCATCTTGTTGCGCTGGCGGCGGTTGAGTTCGACCGCTTCTTCGGGCGATTTGACGGTCATGATGCCCATGCCGTAGGTGCCGGCGTCGGCCTTGACGACGACATAGGGTTCGCGATCAATCCCGTATTCGCGGTACTTGTCCCGGGTGTTGTCGAGGACGGCCTGGATATTGGTGACCAGACAGTCCATGCCGGTCTGGCTGTGAAAATCCACGGCGCCGCAGTAGGAGAAATAGGGGTCGATCAGCCACGGATCAATGTCGATCAGCGCGGCGAGTTCTTTGGCCAGGCGCGCATAGGCGCGGAAGTGTTGCGATTTGCGGCGCGTGGCCCAGCCGGCGTGCAGGGGCGGCAGCACGGTTTGTTCCAGACCTTGCAGCACGGTCGGGACGCCGCCCGAGAGGTCGTTGTTGAGCAGGATGGCGCAGGGGTCGAAATCCGGAAGGCGCAGGCGGGCGCCGTCGCGCAGGACGGGCTCCAGGCGCAGCAGGCCGCCGTTGGGCAGGGCCAGTTCGAGCGGTTCTTTAAGATCCGGAATCAGGCTGCCAATGCGTACCGTGAGGCCGGTCTTGGTCAGGATGTCGGCCAGCGCGGCGACATTCTGCAGGTAATAGCCGTTGCGGGTGTGGTTCTCGGGGATTAGCAACAGGCGCTGGGCGGAGCTGCACAGTTTTTCTACGGCCACTTGCGCGGCTTGTACGGCCAGCGGCAGAAAGGCGGGGTTGAGGTTGTTGAAGCCGCCGGGAAACAGGTTGGTATCGACCGGGGCCACCTTGAAGCCGCCATTACGCAGGTCCACCGAGGAATAGAAGGGGGCGTTGTGCAATTTCCACTGGCTACGGAACCAGTGCTCAATCTCGGTTTGTGCGTCGAGCACGCGGCGCTCAAGGTCGAACAGGGGACCGGTCAGGGCGGTTGTGAGATGCGGAACCATGGGTGAGAGTGTAGCAATCAGGGTATCCTCGCGCCATGTTTGAAATTGTCCTTTATCAGCCTGAGATTCCGCCCAACACCGGCAACATCATTCGCCTTGCGGCCAACACCGGCTGTGGTCTGCATCTGGTCCGCCCGTTGGGTTTTGCGCTGGAGGACAAGGCCATGCGCCGGGCGGGGCTGGACTATCACGAGTATGCCGAGCTGCGGGTGCACGATGACTGGGCGGCGGTGCGGGCGCATCTCGATGGGACCCTGGCGGGCCGGCGTTGGTTTGCCCTGACTACGCGCGGGAGTGCGTCGTGTTTTGAGATGACCTTTCGGCCGGGCGATGTCTTTGTCTTTGGGCCGGAGACGCGGGGCCTGCCGCCGGAGATTCTGGCCGAATTTCTACCGCAGCAACGGTTGCGGCTGCCGATGCGGGCCGGTCAGCGCAGCCTCAATCTGTCCAATGCGGTGGCGGTGACAGTCTTTGAGGCGTGGCGGCAGAATGGTTTTGCCGCTGCGACGGCGAACGCCTTGCCCGCCGCCAGTCCCACGGCGGCGTAAGCTCGGCTTCTGCCCACAGTCCCTGGCCCTCGGTGCGCGCGGTCAGTTCCGCCGCCGCATACGCAAGGCGATCGTCTGCCGCCTGATCCTTGGCATAGGCGCGGTAGTGCCAGGCCAGGCCGGCGCGAATCTGCTCCAGCCCCAGATCCTTCGCGTTCACAAAGACCTGCCCGACGACGCGTTGATAGCGGTCTCTCACTTGCCAATGCACGGTGGCCGGGGCGCCGAGCGCCTGGCTGCGCAAAAATTCGGTAGCGGCGGGGCCATAGGCCTGGGCGCTCTCGGGCGCATCAATGCCGAGCAAGCGAATCTTGTGGTGTGCGCCGTTGCTGTCTTCGACGACCAGGGTGTCGCCGTCGCTGACGCGCACCACCTGGCCGTGCAACAGCTCGGCGAGCGCCGGAGAGATTGTGGAGAAGAAAACCGCAATGACGAAGATGCTGCGGAAAAACGCCCCGCGGCGGGTGGCCGCGCGGCGTTGGGCGTCAGATCCCTTCGTCACGCAGCTCGCGGTTAAGAAGCTCGACAACCGCTTCGCGGGCGGGGAGTTCTTGGGCCAGGATGCGTTGCACGGCGTGGGCAATCGGCATCTCCACGCCCACGCGCCGGGCCAGGGCGATGACCTCGTGGGTGCTGGTGACGCCCTCGGCGACATGCTCCAGGCTGCGCAGAATGTGTTCCAGACCGTCGCCGGCGGCCAGGCGCAGGCCGACCTGGCGGTTGCGGGACAGATCGCCGGTGCAGGTCAGAATCAGATCGCCCATGCCCGAGAGGCCCATGAAGGTCTCGGGGCGGCCGCCCATGGCGCGCCCGAGCCGCGACATTTCGGCGAGACCGCGCGTGATCAGCGCCGCGCGGGCGTTGTAACCAAAGCCGAGGCCGTCGCTGATGCCCGAGGCGATGGCGATGACATTCTTGACGGCGCCACCGATCTCGACGCCGACCACATCGTCACTGGCGTAAAGGCGCAGACGCGGACGGTGCAGGGCTTGGGCAATCTGGCGTGAGAAGGCGGTGTCCGGTGCGGCCAGCGTCAGGGCGGCAGGCAGACCTTTGGCGACCTCGGCCGCAAAGCTGGGTCCGGAGAGCACGCCGGCGTTTTGCGGATGGGCCCACTCTTCGGCGAGGACCTGATGCGGCAATTTCTGGCTGCCGGCCTCAAAACCCTTGCACAGCCAGACCAGTGGCTGGGTGGCGTCCAGAGCGCGCAGTTGACGCAGCAGGGTGCGAAAACCGCCAGTCGGTACGGCCGCGATCAGGATTTGCGCGCCACCGACAGCCGCGCTCAGGTCGGCCGTAATCTCTACGCTGGCCGGTAGCGGCCCGCCGGGCAGGTAGCGGTCATTGCTGCGGGTGGCCCGCATGCGCGCCGCGTGTTCCGGGTTGCGCGTCCAAAGGCGGATGCCGCTGCCGTTGGCCAAGGCAATCGCCAGGGCGGTACCCCATGCGCCTGCCCCGAGAACGGCGATCCGCTGCATGCTGGGTCGCGTGGATTAGTGGGTCGCCGCCGCGCCGCCGACCTGTTGTTTCTGCTGCAGGTACATGGACTCGAAGTTGACCGGCTGCAGGAGCAGGGGCGGGAAGCCGGCGCGCAACACGGCATCGGAGATCGCTTCACGGCCGTAGGGGAAGAGGATGTTCGGGCAGGCCACCAGCAAGGTGGGTTCCATGGCCTCTTGCGGCAAGTTCTGCAGGCGGAAGATGCCGGCCTGATGGACCTCGACCAGGAAGGCGGTCTTGTCCTGAATCTTGGCGGTGGCGGTGAGCGTCAGCACGCATTGGTAAATGCCCTCGTCGATGGCCGCGCTCTGGGTGCTGATCTGCAGGTCAAATTGCGGTGCCTCTTGCTCGAGGAAGATCTGCGGCGCGCCCGGCACCTCGACCGACAGATCCTTGATGTAGATTTTTTCGATGTTGAAGGTCGGCTGGGCCGGGGCTTGTTCGGTCATGATCGGGGTTCCACGGTTAAGGGTTAACAAAGATGGGGGCGATTATAGCCGCCGGATTCGGCCTGGATTCGCTTAAACCATGCTCAGGCCACGAGTTTTTGCCGCAGCCAGGCATCGAGTTGGGGTGCCGGCAACGCTCCGGCCAGGCGATCGACCTCGTGACTGCCTTTGAACAAGGCCAGGGTCGGGATGCTGCGGATGCCGTGATACGAGGCCAGCGCGTGCTCGGCCTCGGTGTTGACCTTCACAAAGCGCACCCGACCGGCGTATTGCGCGGCCATCTGGGTGAAGGTGGGCGCGAACGAACGACAGGGGCCGCACCACGGGGCCCAGAAATCAACCAGAACCGGCAGGCCGTCGCGATTGATGAAGGCGTCAAAAGTGCGGTTGGTCAGTTCGATCGGCGTCGTCGGAACCACCTCGGCGTGGCATTTACCGCATTTGGGCTGTTCGTTGAGACGGGCGTCAGGTACGCGATTGAGCGTGCCGCAGTGGGGGCAAACCAGTTCCATAGTGCATTTCTCCAAGGCTCGATGCAGGTGGAGATGCTGTCGGCGCGGGGAATTTCAAGAACCGGGCCGGAGGTCTGGGGCGAACGGAAGCGATTTATGCAGCCAGCAACGGGTCGAGTCCGCCTTCGGCATCGAGCGCGGCGAGATCATCGAAGCCGCCGATGTGGCGCTCGCCGATGAAGACCTGCGGGACGGTGCGGCGGCCAGTGATCTCCATCATGTGGGCCCGCAGTTCGGGTTGCAGGTCCACACGGATCTTCTCGATCTCGGTGACGCCTTTGCGGTTGAGGAGTTTTTCGGCCATCTGGCAGTAGGGACAAACGGCGGTGCAATACATCTTGATGGCGGGCATGGCGTTTCCTCAGCGTTCCTTGGGCAGGCCAGCCTGATCCCAGGCGCCGATGCCGCCCGCGAGATTGTGGAGCTTGGTGAAACCGGCCCGACGCAGTTGGTTACAGGCATTTTGCGAGCGGTTGCCGCTGCGACAGACGGCGACGATGGCGCGATCCTTGAACTTTTCCAGGCTGCTGAGCTCGTCCTTGAGTTTGCCGAGCGGGATGTGACGCGACTTGGGGACATGTCCATCGCGGTATTCGGAGGCCTCGCGCACATCGAGGATGAGGGCATCTTCGTGATTGAAGAGGCGCACGGCTTCTTGGGGGCTGATTTGCAGGATCCCGGAGAGTTTTCCGGTAATGGCGGGCAACACCAGCATCAGGCCCGAGAGCAGGGCGAGCAGGACGAGCCAGATGTTTTGGGTAACAAAATCCATGGCGAGACTCTAAAAAACGACAGGCCGAGAGTTTACCTCAGCCTGTGGGGGTTTCGCGATTGCGTTGTGGCGTTGTGGCAAAGCGCTGCAATTAGCAGCAGGCGTTGTCTTTCACGCCGGCCTTTTTCAGGATGCTGACCAGCGGGCACCAGTTGGTGAGGCCAGACTGAAACAGATTGGCACCAACGAAGACGGTGAACCACAGCCAGCTCAGGGTGCTCAGATCGGCCGTGCCGGAGAGATGGGCAAGCAACAGGGACAGCAGGATAAAGAAACCGGCGACGATGCGAACGATGCGTTCAATAGACATGTGTTTTCCTCTCAATCAGGTTTGGGGTTGGGTATTTGTGGGAATCTTGCGCTGCCAGAGCAGGTAGAACAAGGGGATCACGACCAGGGTGAGCGCCGTGGAGGCAAAGGTGCCAAAGATCAGGCTGACCGCCAGACCTCCGAACACCGGGTCGGTCATCATGATGGCGGAGCCGGCGATGATGGCCAGTGCCGTCAGCAGGATGGGACGGAAGCGCACTGCGCCGGCTTCTTTGACGGCCTCTTCCAGACTGTAGCCCTGACGGCGGTAGTCGAGGATGAAGTCGATCAGGAGGAGCGAGTTGCGCACGACAACGCCGGCCAGGGCAATGACGCCAATCATCGAGGTCGCCGTGAAGGCCTGTCCGGTGGCCCAATGGCCCGGGAAGACCCCGATCAGGGTGAGCGGAATGGCACCCATCACGATCAGCGGCAGGATGAACGACTTGTAATAGGCGGTCAGCAGCAGGTAGATCAACACCAGGGCCACGATGAATGCCGAACCCAGGTCGCGGAAGACATCCAGCGTCAGGCGCATTTCGCCGCCCCAGAGCAGGGTGTATCCGCTGGGATCGCTCGGGGTGGCCTGGGTGAAGCCCAGGTTGCCGGTGGTGAAGGTGGCGCCCGACTTCAGTTTTTGCCCGTCAAGTTCCTTGTCCAGCGCCAGCACGGCGTACACCGGCGAGGATTGCAGCAACTCGCCGCCGACGGTGACATGGGCGTACTGGTCGCGGTCACGCATCGACTTGGTCTCGGTGACCGGGTCAATGCGGGCAATGGCCGACAAGGGCACGCGCAGGCCTTGCGGGTTGGTGAGCGACAGGGCCAACAGCGTGGACGGATCGGCTCGCGCCTCGCGGGGCAGGCGCACGCGAATTTCCATCGGTTCGCGGGCCTCGACGGCGTGCAGGGTGCCGATGGTGAAGCCGGACACATAGTCGCGCAGCAGTTTGGCCACCTGGGCCGGGGCGACGCCGGCTAATGCGGCCTTCTCGGCATCGACGCGAACGCGGTAGCTCTGCGCATCGGCGGTGACCGAGTCATCCACATTGGTCAGGCCATACACCTTCTGGAAGGCGCTGTTCACCTCCAGCGCGCTCTGCCGCAGCACGGCATAGTCCGGGCCGTACAGTTCGGCCAGCACCTGCGAGGGGACCGGCGGGCCTGGCGGGGTCTCGAAGATCTTGATGCGGGCCGTGGGATAGGCCTTGTGCACCGGGGCCAACGCGGCATCAATCTGGTTGGCGATGTCGTGTGAACTGGCGCTGCGGTCATGTTTGTCGATCAGGTTGACGCGAATTTGCGCCAGGTTTTCACCGCGCTTGAGCATGTCGCCGCGCACCAGGGCAGAAAAGTCGATCGGTGCCGCCTGTCCGAGGAAGGTCTGGTAGTTGTCCACGGGCGCCAGCGCTCCCAGCACCGCGCCGATATTGCGTGCGACCGCATCGGTGTCGGCCAGGGCGGATCCCGCCGGCATATCGACCTGCAACAGCATCGTGTTGGTATTGTCGTTCGGCAGCATCTTCAGCTCTACGCCCAGCGGTGACAGCGGTCCGCCGACGCCGGACGGCCGCACGAATTGCCAGGCGGGCATCAGCATGGCCGCCACCAACAGGCCCACGACGGCCGTGAAGAAGAGATTGCGCTTGGTCGCGCTGGCCATCAGCGGCTCGATGACCGCGAGATAGGCGCAACGGAGGGGATCTTTTTCGTCACGATTCTTGCACAGACAGAATCGGCACATCGTGTCGGGATGCTTGTGGCGGCCCCGATCTTCCAGAGTGTCCGCCTCGGCCAGGGCCTGCATGGCCTTGCCTCGCAACACGCGCCGCGCCGCCCACGGCACGATGGAATAGGCGATGAACAGCGAGGCCAGCATGGCCACCGGCACATTGATCGGAATCGGCATCATGAACGGCCCCATCATGCCGGTCACAAAGGCCATGGGGATGAAGGCCAGCATCACGGCCACGGTGGCCACATTGGTCGGATTGCCGATCTCGTTGGTGGCGATCACCAGGGTCTGGCCAAACTCTTCCATTTTGACCTTGCCGTGGTGCAGGTGGCGGTGGATGTTTTCGATAACCACAATAGAGTCATCGACCAACAGGCCCAAGGCCAGAATGAGCGCAAACAGGGTGATGCGGTTGATGGTCTGGCCGGTGAGATAACCCACCGCCAACACGATGAACAGAATCAACGGGATGGTCATGGTGACGATGCCCGCCTCGCGCCAGCCCAGGAACCACCACATCAGCAAAATCACGGTAAAAATGGCGATGCCGAGGTGTTCAACCAGCAAATTGACCGCCGCATTGGCGCGCTCGCCGTCGTCGCGAGTCACCGTGACCGTAATGTCATGCGGCAAGGCCTGGCGCTTGAGTTCTTCCACTTTGGCCAGCACAGCGCCGGACACATCCACGGCGTTGGTGCCGGCCTTCTTGGCAATAGCCAGGGTCACCGCGGGACTCAGGTTGGCCGAGGCGGTCTTGGCGGCAGGGCCGAAGCCCAGCCATGAGCCTTCTTCCACATCGGCGCTACCGGCCTCAATGCGGGCGATATCACGCAGATAGACCGGAAGGCCATTGTGTGCCCCCACCACGATGCGGCCCACGGCCTCGGCATTGCCCAGAAAACCCTCCAGACGCAAGGCGCGGGTTTGCCCTGCTTGCGTTAAGGCGCCCAGCGGGGCGGATACATTGACGCCGCGCAGGGCCTGGTCGATGCGGTCAAAGGAAAGGCCCGAGGCCTCCAGACGCTGCGGGTCGATCCACACATTCAGCGCCGGGGCGCGGCCACCGACCAGTTGCGTAAAGGAGACGCCCTCGACATTGCGCAACTGTTCCAGCAGGCGCGCACCCACCTCGCGTAAGGCCTGTTCGTCTTGGGTGGTCGCGCTGAGTGTCAGCGTCAGAATCGGCACATCGTCAACATTGACGGGCCGCACGATGGGCTGCTCTGCCCCGGCGGGCATGCGATCCATGTTTTGCATCAACTGGTTGTACAGCTTGACCAGGCTGTCTTCCTGGTCTTGTCCCACCTTGAATTGCACCGTGACCACGCCATGGTCGTTGGCCGCATAGCCGAAGGTGTGATCCACCCCGGACTGGGCGTGCATGATGGCCTCCAGCGGCTTGACGACCAGATTGTTGATTTCTTCCACGCTGGCGCCGGGTTTCTGCACGATGATGCTGGCCGCGGGCACCACAATTTGCGGGTTGTATTCGCGGGCGGTCAGCGCCAGCGCCATCGCGCCCAGCATGAACAGGGCGAAGATCATCAAGGGCGTGATCTTTGATTCGAGGAAGGCCGTCGCCAACCGGCCGGCGATGTTGAGCGGGCCTCCGTGTCCTTCAGCGTGGTTGTCTGCGCTCATGGTTTAACCCTTGACCTGATCGCCGTTGTTGAGGGTTTCCGCCTGGCCCGTGACGACTCGGTCGCCCGCCTGGAGGCCGGAGAGGATCTCGACGCTGTTGTTGCTCACCAGACCGGTGCGCACCATGCGGTACTGGGCGATGCCCTGGGCATTGAGGACGAAGACGCCGACGATGCCGGCGCGGTTCTGGAGGGCGGTTTGCGGAATGCGCAGACTGCGGGTCTGACCGGCCGGGAAGAGGACGCGGGCAAAGGCACCGCTCTTGGCCTTGGTCTGGAGGTCGATCTTGACGAGGTGGGTGTGCGTCATCGGGTCCGCAGCGGGCGAGAGACGCGCAACGCGACCTTTAAGAGCAGCGGTCTGGCCATCGACCTCGATAGCGACCGTTTGGCCTGCCGACAGCGTCTTGAACACGGCCTCTGGCACGGCGGTTTGCACCTGTAGTTTGGCGGGGTTTTCCAGCACCAGAACAGGATGGCCGGGCGCGGCGATGTCGCCTTCGTTGGCCAGTTTCTGGGTGACCACCCCGGCAAAGGGGGCCGAGACGGTGGCATAGCGCATTTGTCCCTGAGCGGTCGCCAGACCGGCCTTGGACTGAGCGGCACGCGAGACAGCCAGCTCGTAGTTGAGCTTCATCTTTTCGTATTGCTGGCGGGTGACCACTTCTTCCTTGTGCAGGTTGGCGTAGCGGTCGTAATCGGCCTTGGCGTCCTTGAGGGCGTTTTCAGCCTGATTGAGGCCGAGGCGGGCCTGTTCGACGGCGCCCTCAATGTCCAGGGGATCAATGGTGAACAGACGCTGACCGGCCTTGACGCTCTGACCCTCGACGACGGCGATGTCACGGATGTAACCCATCAGGCGCGAGGCAACCTTGATGGATTCCTCGGCCACGACGGTGCCGGGGGTCGCGGCATAGGCCGGCGCATCGTGGGGCTGGACAACGATCGACGGGGCGTTCACGACGCGGGGCGCGGCTGCGGTCTTGGCGGCCTCTTCGTCGGCGCCGCAGGCGGTTAGCATCAGGCCCAGGACGAGGGGGGCGAGGTAGGCGTGGACAGGACGATGCATCACAGGTCTCCAGTCATCAGATTTGTTCGGGGTCGAGAACGCCCACGGCGAGCTTGAGTTCGGCGCGGGTGACGGCGAGGTCGTAATGCGCGGCGACCAGATCAGCGCGTGTCTTGTCCAGTTGGGCCTGCGCGGAAAGCAGTTCGACGAGCGGGGCGACCCCGTTCTCGTAACGCATCTTGACCAGGCGCCGGGCCTCTCCAGCCTGTTCCACGGAGAGTTGGCGAACGGCGGCGCGTTCTTCGGCCTCCAGGGCGCGGCGGCGGGCATCGGTGGCCTGGAAGCGGATGCCGTCTTCGGTCTGGCGCAATTTGGCGGCCAGTTCGCTACGCCGGGCCTCGGCGCGGTCGATGCCTGCCTGCAGGGTGCCGCCGTCAAAGGCGTTCCAGGACAGGACACCCGCCATCATGTAGGCATTGCTATCAAAGCCCAGCGTGCGGTCGTTCCATTCCTGGCGCAGCGAGACATTGAACTGGGGGCGTTTCCCGGCGCGGACAGCCTCGACCGCAGCGTGGGCCGCATCGACCTGTTCACGCAGGGCGCGCAGGCCCGGGTGGGCCTCGACCGCCTGCTTGTGCAGGGCCGCATCGTCTCCCGTCATCAGCGTCGGAGCGATGGGGTCGGCCACCTCCACCGAGGCGCTGAGGGGCCGGCCCATGAGCAGCTTGAGTTGATCGAGCGCGGTGGCCTCGGCGTTGCGCGCCTCGGTCAGCTTGATGCGCATGTCTTCAAGATTGACCCGGGCGGAGAGGATATCGCTCTTGACGGCCATGCCCTGTTTATGGAGTTTTTCCGTGATGCGGACAACCTCCTCGGCGGCGGCCCGTCCTTCGCTCGCGACCTTGATGTAAGCACGGGCGGTATGCACGCCTTGATAGGCCATCAGGACTTGCTTGACCAGTTTCTGGCGGGCCAGGCGATCGCCCGACTGGGCGGCACGGGTCAGGGCCTGCGCCTGGCGCACATAACTTTCGACCTGGCCCCCGTTATAGACGGGAATCAGGAGTTCGATGCGGCTGTTGAAGTTGTTGATGGCGCCGGGATGGTTTAGGGTGGGATCCTGCATGTCCGCGGGCAGGACGCGGCGTTGGGTCAGTTTGGCGCCAAATACATTGAGCGCGTCATCGGTGCGCGAGGCGGTCAAGGCCAGGTTGAGACGCGGCATCCGGTTGCCCTTGGCCTCGCGTACGGCGGCCTCGGCCTGTTCAATCTGGGCGCGGCTGATGGCCATGTCCGGATTCTGGCTCAGGGCGGCCTCGGTGCATTGCCTGAAATTGAGCGTTTCGGCGCCGGCTTGCCCAAGGGGCCAAGCGGCCAGGAAAAGGATGGCTGACCAAGTGTTGCGCATGATGTCTCCAAACAAACACGGGCACCAAGGCCCGTGTGACACTTCTCCAGCCAGAGGCGGGATCTATATTAGAGATCTATTATGAACTAATAAGCGGTGCTTATGCAAGCTTATGGCGCAATTTATAACTTGGGAGCGTTGGTCTGGCAAACCTTATTTAGCAAATCCGCAGAAGACATCCCGCATCATGCTGATGAGGTTGAGGGTGCGGCCGTCGCTGATGCGATAGAAGACGCGGTTGGCGTCCTTGCGGGTGCGCAGGACACCCTTGTCGCGCAAGATGGCGAGATGCTGAGAGATGTTGCTCTGTGAAGTGCCGACATTGTCAACGATATCCTGAACGCTGATCTCCTTGTTGCCGAGGACGCAAAGGATCTTCAGGCGCAGGGGATGCGACATGGCCTTCATGGCGCGCGAGGCTTGCTCAATATGCTCATCGGTGTCGATGACTTGTTCTTGATCCATGGGGAACTCCTCTTTTTACAGCCACATATTACAGCTAAATATAGCTACATTCTGATGTAACCATACGACAATATCCCTTTACCGGCAAGGGGGCCGCAAATGGCTTAAAATGGCGGGCAGTTTTGGATACCTGCTTCTGTGGAGAGGCTAAAGACATGGAACCCTCCGTAACACCTGTACTTTTGATCATTATGGACGGCTTTGGGATGAGCGAAAATCCCGAGTTCAACGCCGTTGATGCGGCCCACAAGCCGCACTTTGACCACTACTGGAAGACCTGTCCGCACACGCTTATCCACGCCTCGGAATCTGCCGTGGGCCTGCCACGAGGCCAGATGGGCAATTCCGAGGTAGGGCATCTCAATATCGGTGCCGGGCGGGTGGTGTATCAGGATTACAGCCGGATTGAGCTGGCTATTCGCGCCGGCTACTTTTTCCACAACCATGTCCTGGAAAACACCCTGAATGATGTCAAGGCCAACGGAGGCGCCTTGCACATCATGGGGCTGTTGTCGGATGGGGGTGTTCATAGTGATGACAGCCAGATCCACGCCATGGCGCTCATGGCGGCGCGCATGGGCGTCACCAAGGTGTTTATTCATGCCTTTCTGGACGGGCGCGATACCCCGCCCAAGAGCGCCGAGCGCTATTTGCGTTCCTTGCAGGAGCGGCTTGATGGACTGGGTGTTGGGCGCATTGCCAGCCTGTGTGGCCGTTATTTCGCCATGGATCGGGACAAGCGCTGGGCACGGATCGAGAAGGCCTATGCCCTCTTGACGCAAGGGCGCTCAGAGTTTCAGGCCGAGACGGCGCAGGCGGGCCTGGAGGCTGCCTACGCGCGGGGTGAGACGGATGAGTTCGTCAAGGCCACGGCGATCTGCCCGCAGGGTGAAGCGCCAGTGAAGATGGAAGACGGCGACGCGGTGATCTTCATGAATTTCCGTGCTGATCGGGCGCGGGAGATTACGCGCGCCTTTACCGAGAAGGACTTCGATGGCTTTGTGCGCGAGCGGGTGCCGAAGTTGTCGCACTATTGCACCCTGACGCAGTATCAGGCGAACTTCGATGTGGAGGTTATCTTTCCGCCGACCGAGGTGCGCAACGGGTTCGGCGAATATGTCTCCCGCTTGGGGCTGCATCAACTGCGCATTGCCGAGACGGAGAAATACGCGCATGTCACCTACTTCTTTAATGGCGGAGAGGAAACGGTGTATCCGGGCGAGGACCGGATTCTGGTGAAGTCGCCGGATGTGGCCACTTACGACTTGCAGCCAGAGATGAACGCGAAGGAGTTGACCGACAAACTGGTGGCCGCTATCGAGAGTCGCCAGTATCAGGCCATCATCTGTAACTACGCCAATGCCGACATGGTGGGCCATTCCGGAGATTTCGAGGCCGCGAAAAAGGCCGTCGAGGCGGTGGATGTCGCGCTCGGGCGCGCCGTTGAGGCCATGCGGAGTCACGGCGGGGAGACGCTGATCATTGCCGATCATGGCAATGCCGAGCAGATGATGGATCCGTCAACAGGGCAGCCGCATACGGCTCATACCATCAATCTGGTGCCCTTCGTTTACATTGGCCGTCCGGCCACGGTGAGCGATACGGGGGCCCTGGAGGATGTGGCGCCGACCTTGCTGAACATGATGGGCCTTGCGCAGCCGAACGAGATGGGCGGTCATTCCCTGGTCCACTTTGATAAACCTCTGACGGGTAGCCGCTGAGTGCGTGCGCACGCCCTGATCGGTCTGCTGTGTTGGGCATGTCTGGCGGGCCCCGTCGGGGCGGCCACGGAGAAGGCAGCCGACAGGACGGGCGAAAAGCGCCAGGAACTGAACGCGCTGCGGGACCGTATTGAGCAATTGCGTCGCGATGTGGAACAGGCGACGACGGATCGCAACGAGGTCGCGGATGCCTTGCGCGATTCCGAGCGCAATATCTCCACCGTGCAACGAAGCCTGCGGGATCTGGATTATCAGGTTGCGAATCAGGGCCGCGAACTGAGCCGACTCGATGGGCGTATCCGCCTCGTCAAGGCCCAGATCGAAGAGCAGCGAGAACGGTTGGCGATGTTGGTGCGCCAACGCCATGAACGCGGCGGAAGCGATGCCGCTCGGCTGGCCCTGAGCGGTGAGAACCCGGCCGCGACGGCACGGCAATTGGGCTACGCGGGTTATGTGGCCCAGGCTCGCGCCGACCTGATTCGCCTCCATAAACAGACCCTGGGGCAGTTGGCCGCGCTGGAGAACAAGGTCAGCGAGAGCAAGAAACAGTTGTCTGCGCTGCGTTCCGGGCAGTTGGACGAGAAGAAAAAACTCGAATCAGAGCGCCAGGCGCGTCAGTCGACGCTGGCTCGGTTGTCCGAACAGATTCGCGTCCAGAAGAAGGAGATCGGCACCCTGGTGCGCGATGAGCAGCGTCTGACCCGGCTGGTTCAGCGTCTGGCCGAGTTGCGTGCGCGCAGCGCTGCGGTGCGCCCCGGCAAGGCCCCGGGTCAGAAGGTCGAGCAAGTGGCCGACGCACGCCTGGCTAACCTGGACTTTACGCGCCTGCGGGGGCGCCTGGCCTTGCCGCTGTCGGGCGAGATCGTGGCCAAGTTTGGCAATGCCCGGGAGGGGGGTGGGCCGGCCTGGAAGGGTCTGTTCATCCAGTCGGCCGCAGGGCAAGCCGTGCATGCCGTAGCGACGGGTCGGGTGGTGTTTGCCGACTGGCTGCGTGGCTTTGGTAACTTGATTATCCTGGATCATGGCGATGATTACCTGAGCCTGTACAGCAATAACGAAAGTCTGTATAAACAGCCGGGCGAGGCCGTGCGGGCGGGCGATGTGATTGCCAGCGTGGGTAATACCGGTGGACATGAACGACCGGGCCTCTATTTCGAATTGCGTCATCAGAGCAGGCCATTTGATCCGCTGAGCTGGGTGGGTGGATCGGCGGTCAAAGCTGGAGGCCGCTAATCTGCAGGTGTTGGCTATCAAGGGGCCATGGGTATGTCGGGTAAATTGAAATCGTTGGGACTCATCCTGGCCGGCGTGCTCGTCGGGGGTGCGGTCGCCCTGAACTATCCGGCCCAGGCAACACGCGAACACGATCCGCTTCCCATTGAGGACCTGCGGGCCTTCACCGAGATCTTCGGTCGGATCAAGAAAGACTATGTCGAGCCGGTTGAGGACAAGAAGCTCATCACCGAGGCCATTAACGGCATGTTGTCGGGTCTGGATCCCCATTCCTCTTACCTGGATGCCGAGGCCTTCAAGGGTCTGCAGGTTGATACCCAGGGTGAATTTGGCGGTCTGGGTATCGAGGTCGGCATGGAAGACGGCTTCGTCAAGGTCGTCTCCCCGATTGAAGATACGCCTGCCTATCGCGCCGGGATCAAGTCGGGCGATCTGATCATCAAACTCGACGACACCCCGGTGAAAGGTCTGAGCCTGAACGATGCGGTCAAGCGCATGCGTGGCAAGGTCGGCTCCGATATCGTTCTGACTGTGCTGCGCAAAGGCCAGCCCAAGCCCTTGGTGATTACCATCACCCGCGCGGTGATCAAGATCAAGAGCGTCAAACACAAATTGCCTGAGCCCGGCTTTGGTTATGTGCGTATTACCCAGTTCCAGGAGCGTACGGGTGAAAATCTGGTCGCCGCGCTCAAGGACCTCGAGACCCAGAACAAGGCGCCTCTGAAGGGCCTGGTTCTTGATTTGCGCAATGATCCGGGGGGTCTGCTCAATGCCGCCGTGGGCGTGGCCGGGGCCTTCCTCAAACCCAAGGATCTGGTGGTCTATACCGAAGGGCGGACCGAGGATGCCAAGATGCGCCTGACCAATACCCGCGAGGATTACCTGCGCCCCGGTGAGGTGGATTACTTGAAGACCCTTCCGGCCTGGGCGAGGACCCTGCCGGTGGTGGTGTTGGTCAACGGTGGCTCGGCCTCGGCCTCGGAGATCGTTGCGGGGGCCTTGCAGGATCACAAGCGCGCTGTGGTCATCGGCACCCAGACCTTCGGCAAGGGCTCGGTGCAAACCATCTTGCCGCTGAACAATGGGACGGCGATCAAGCTGACCACCTCGCGCTACTACACCCCGAACGGTCGTTCCATTCAGGCCAAGGGGATCGAGCCGGATATCGTGGTAGAAGAAGGCAAGATTACGAGCGAGGCGAACCCTCGGAGTGAGGTGCGGGAGGCGGATCTTGAGCATCATCTGGCCGGCGAGGGTAAACCGGCGGGCAAGCCGGCCAAGCCCAAGGCGACCGATAAGCCCGCTGACAAGGCCACTGACAAGGCGACCGATAAGGCCACCGACAAGCCCGCTCCGGACGAGGCCGGTACGGCGCGCCCTGAAGATGCGATGGCCTCGCCCAAGGATTCGCAGTTTGTTCAGGCGATCACCCTGCTGAAGGGGCTGAGTTTGTTGCGCCCGTGATGTCTGAGCGGTGATGCGATGCCGACCCCTTGCGATATCCAGAAACGCCGCGAGATCGTTTTTCATGGCACGCCTCCGGATCAGGTCGAGCGGGCCATGCCTCTGCTGGAAGGCCTGCCAAATCTGACGGCGCGAGTCTGCGACCCTCTGTGTATTGAGGTGCGTTATTGCATACGGGAATACACGCTGCAGGCCCTGGAGACCGGGTTGGAGGCGCAAGGCTTTCATCTGGCTACGCCCTTGTTGTTAAAGCTCAAGCGTGCCCTCGTTTACTATGTCGAGCGCATTCAGCGCGAAAACCTGCGCATCCCTGAGGCGCAGGTCAAGAACTATCAGGCCCATGTCGAAGGCTGGGGCAAGCGTCCGCACGGCGACCATGACGACACGCCCAAAGATGAGTGGCGACAATACCGATAGCCCGGCCTGTCGGGCAGAGGTCTCCCTGGGCGATGGGCTGAGTGATCAGCGCCTGTTGCGCTATTCGCGCCATCTCCTCCTCAATGAGATCGGTATCGAAGGCCAGATGCGCCTCCAGGCTGCGACCGCGCTCATTATTGGTGCGGGCGGTTTGGGTTCGCCGGTGGCCCTCTATCTGGCCGCTGCGGGCGTGGGTCGCCTCCTGATCGCCGACGCTGACACGGTCGATCTCACAAATCTGCAGCGTCAGATCGTGCACGCTCAGGCCAGTTTGGGGACCAACAAGGCAGAATCGGCGGCCCAGCGTCTGCGGGCCATGAACCCGGAGATCGGGGTCGAGGTCATCCCGCTGCGCCTCTCCGGGCAGGCGCTTCTTGATGCGGTGGCGCGAGCGGATGTCGTCCTCGATTGCACGGATAATTTCCAGACCCGCTATGCCATCAACCGGGCCTGCGTGACGCTGGGCCGAGCGCTGGTGTCCGGAGCGGCGGTGCGTTTTGATGGTCAGATCAGCGTCTTCGCGACGCCCGGTCAGGGCGAGGCGCCGTGCTATGCCTGCCTTTTCCCGGAAGGCGGCGAAGACGAGGCGATGCGCTGTTCCGAGTTTGGTGTGTTCGCACCGTTGGTGGGCATCATCGGCAGCGTGCAGGCGGCGGAGGCGCTGAAGGTCCTGATGGGGATCGGCACCTCGTTATCCAGCCGCCTGGTGTTGTTCAATGCCCTCGATGCCGAGTGGCGCGAGGTCCGCGTTCGGCGTGACCCTAACTGCCCGGTCTGCGCACGCTGAGGGGGATCAGGCGCTGGCCTGAATGAGGCCGCGGCCGATGATCTGCCACTGGGCCTCCCAGGCGGTGAGCGGTGATTGGCGGAAGCCGCTGCGCGTGAATTGCTGCCAACGGCCCAGCACCCAGGCCATGAGCAGGTTGGCAGCCGCCGCGCTGTCCAGGTTGGCGGGGAGGCTTCCTTGCGTGGCGGCGATGCGCAAGGCCTGCTTGAGGGTGACCTCCAGACGATCAAACAGTTGGTTCATGCGCGCCATCAGGCGTTCGTTTTCATGCACCAGGGCCTCGCCAGTGAGGACGCGGGTCATGCCCCGGTTGCGCTCGGCAAAACCGAGCAGGAGCTGGACGATGCTGCGTGCCTGATTCAGCCCTTGGCGTTCGTCCGTGCCAATGCGGGTGATGAGCGAAAACAGGGTGGATTCAATGAACTCGATCAGGCCCTCGTACATCCGGGCCTTGCTGGCGAAATGGCGATAGAGCGCGGCCTCGGAACATTGCAGGCGTGCGGCCAAACCCGCGGTGGTGATCTTCTCAGCCTCCGGGGCCTCGAGCATCTCGGCCAAGGCTTGCAGGATCAGAGTGCGGCGTTCACCAGGGACGGTCATGGGGTTTTACTCCGGAAGGACATAGGGTTGGGGGCGGGCGACCAGTAGAGGCCCTTGGCGAGTACCGAGGCGGACATCCTGGGCCTCCCAGGCATCCAGCCGGACCACGGCGAGGCAATCGTGGCCTCCGTCTGCGGCGGGAGCGACATTGACGATCATGCCGCAATCCTGGTCGGGGACGGCGCTGCTGAACAGATGGGTACCGGGGGTAGCGGTCCCTTCAACATGGGCCAGGAACATGCGGCGTTTGACCTTGCCGAGGTATTGAGTGCGGGCGACGACCTCCTGCCCGGGGTAACAGCCCTTGTTGAAACTGACGCCATGCAGAAACTCCATGTTGACCATTTGCGGCGTGAAGGCCTCGAAGGTCGCAGGGAGAAGGGTGGGGATGCCGGCGTCAACGAGCAGCGCATCCCAGGCCGTGTGGCCGATGGGGCGCGCCACGGCAGCCAGTGCCTGCCAGAGCGCCGGGGCGGCTTCTGGGCGAGCCAGGATATCGAAGCGTTCGTCGGCAAGACCGATGGCCAGGCCGTCGGCGTGTTGCAAGACAGCCAGCCCAGCGGCGGGGGCGTTGCCCCAGGTGCGGGTCAACAGGGCGCGTGCGCCCGGGCCGGACAGGCCTAGGCGCACCCACTCGGCGCCAGCATCGCGAGCGCGGGTCTTGCTGCGCAGGATGAACATGGAGAGGCGTTTTTGCAGCGACTCCCGCAGACCCTCCGGGAGCAGCAACAGATAGTCATCGGCCTGACGCAGGACCAGAAAGTTGGCTTGCAAGCGTCCCTTGGCGGTGCAATAACCCGCGAAAACGGCCTGATCCTGGCCTTGGCCGCGCAAGTCATTGGTGATCTGGCCCTGCAGAAAGGCCAGGGTGTCTTCGCCGCTGAAGGCGATGAGCCCGAAATGGGAGAGATCCGCGAGGACCAGGCCGCTACGCGCTGCGGATACTTCATCGCCCACGGGGCCAAAATGGAGGGCGCCTTGGGCGTCCGTCTGCGCGCCTTGGGTGGCGAGGAAGGTGTGCCAGACAGGGGTCATCGTTGGGGGCCAGTCAGAACTCGAAGGCGCCGAAAGTAACCGCTGCGGCAGCAATTGGCAAGGTGTGCCTAAACCTTGGGCACGCCCCGGTTAAGTGAGTGGCCACTCTACGCGCAGGGTGTGGATCCTGCGGCTATCTGCACTCAGAACATGGAAGCGCACGCCCTCGATCTCGATGTGCTCGCCGCGCTTGGGCAGGCGCCCGAAGGCCTGGGAAACGAGGCCGCTGACGGTGTCATATTCGCTGTCGTCAAAATGTGTCCCGAGGGTCGCGTTGAGGTCGGCGATCTCGGTCTGTGCCTTGACTCGCCAGATGCGGGGCTGCTCGGCGATCAGGTTGTCGGCCTCTTCATCGTAGTCATATTCGTCCTCGATATCGCCGACGATTTGCTCCAGAACATCTTCGATGGTGACCAGGCCGGCGACACCGCCGTACTCGTCAACGACGATGGCGATGTGGTTGCGTGAGGCGCGGAACTCGCGCAACAGGACATTGAGGCGCTTGGATTCGGGCACAAAGACCGCCGGGCGCAGGGTGTCACGCAGGTCGATTTCTTCGTTCGTGCACAGCCGCAGCAGGTCTTTGGCCAGCAGGATGCCGATCACCGTGTCACGGTCGCCCTCGACGGCCGGGAAACGCGAGTGGGCGGTTTCTATGACGAAAGGGAGAATGGTGTCGCGTGGGTCGTTGATGTCGATGACATCCATCTGCGCCCGCGGGATCATGATTTCGCGCACCTGCATCTCGGAGACTTGCATGACCCCTTCGATCATCGACAGGGCGTCGGCGTCGAGCAGGTTGTTGTCATAGGCGGCGTGCAGCAGACCGAGCAGCTCATCGCGGGTGTCTGGCTCGGGCGTGAGCCAGGCCGTCAGGGTCTGTAGCAAGTTAGGTTTTCGACTGTCGTCTTCCATGTTCGTAGGGGTCTGGATAGCCCAGATGTTGCATGATAAAGCGTTCCACCGATTCCATGGCTACTGCCTCGCTTTTGTGCTCGTGATCGTAGCCTTGCAGGTGCAAGACCCCATGGATGACCAGGTGGGCATAGTGTGCCTCGAGGGACTTGCCTTGCTCGGCAGCCTCGCGGGCGACGACCGGCGCGCAGAGGACGACATCGCCATTGGCTGGCGCGGCGGCGTACACAAAAGTGAGGACATTGGTGGCGTAGTCCTTGCCGCGATAATCGTGATTGAGCTGTTGCGCCTCGGCGGCGTCAGTGAGGCGCAGGGTCAACGCCATCTCCGCCTGTTGGGCCGCCTTGACCCAGCGGCGCAGTTGCGCCCGGGTCGGGATGCCCTCGGCGCGGCTGGCGATCTGGAGGGCGAGTTCAAGCGGGTGCGTCATGGTTTTGTCGCGGTCTTGTGCGCATCGTAGGCCTGGATAATGCGCGCCACCAGCGGGTGCCGCACCACATCCTCGTTCTGGAACTGGGTGAAGGCAATGCCGCGCACCTCGGGGAGAACCTCGGTGGCCTCCACCAAGCCGCTCTTCTGGCCGCGTTGCAGGTCGATCTGGGTTACATCGCCGGTAATGACGGTCTTGGAGCCAAAGCCGATGCGGGTGAGGAACATCTTCATCTGCTCGGGCGTGGTGTTTTGTGCCTCGTCGAGGATGATGAAGGCGTGGTTCAGGGTGCGGCCACGCATGAAGGCCAGCGGAGCGATCTCGATCACGGCCTTCTCGAACTGACGCGTGGCCTTTTCGATCCCCATGAGGTCATAGAGGGCGTCATAGAGCGGGCGCAGATAGGGATCGACCTTTTGCACCAGATCGCCGGGCAGAAAGCCGAGTCGCTCGCCGGCCTCAACGGCCGGGCGAACCAGGATGATGCGGCGCACCAGGTCGCGTTCCAGGGCATCGACTGCGCAGGCCACGGCGAGATAGGTCTTGCCAGTCCCGGCGGGGCCGATGCCGAAGGTGATATCGTGTTCCAGAATTTGCCGGATGTACTGGGTTTGCCGGGTCGTGCGTCCATGCAGGCCGGCGCGGCGTGTCATCAGCACCGGCATGTCGGTCTCTTGCGCCTTGCCGGGACGCGGGATGTCGGCCTGATGATGGGCCTCCACCAGGGCGAGCTGGATCTCTTCCAGGTCGAGGGGTTTCCGGGCGCGCTGGTAGAAGTCCTTGAGCAGACGGCCGGCTGTGGCGGCCTGCTCGCCCTCCAGATTGAAGACCTCGCCGCGCCGGGCGATGGTCACATTGAGGGCGGTCTCGATCTGGCGCAGGTTTTCATCCAGCACCCCGCAGAGGTTGGCGAGGCGGGTATTGTCGGCGTCGGGAAAGGTGACTTGCACGGGCAGGGCTGTGGCTCAGTCGTTAATAACGACGGATCCGCGCAGGCTGTTGGGCATGGCTTGGGTGATGCGCACGGTGACAAACTCGCCGATCAACCGCTCCGGTGCCGCGAAGTTCACGACGCGGTTGTTTTCGGTGCGGCCCATCAATTCGTTCGCGTCCTTCTTCGAGGGGCCCTCCACCAGGACTTGCTGCACTGTGCCCACCATCGCGGCGCTAATCGCGGCGGACTGCGCGTTGAGTTGTTCTTGCAGGCGATAGAGGCGCTGCTTGTACACCTCGGCGGGCGTGTCGTCGGTCAGGCTGGCCGCCGGCGTGCCGGGGCGTGCGCTGTACACAAAACTGAACGAATGGTCGAAATTCATCTCTTCGACCAGGCGCAGGGTGGCCTCGAAGTCTGCCTCTGTCTCGCCGGGGAAGCCGACAATGATGTCGGTCGCCAGCGACAGATCAGCCCGTGCTGCGCGCAGTTTGCGGACGATGGATTTGTACTCCAGCACGGTGTAGCCGCGCTTCATTGCGGCCAGGATGCGATCCGAGCCCGATTGTACCGGCAGGTGCAGGTGCGACACCAGCTTGGGAATGCGAGCGAAACAGTCGATCAGGCGCGGCGTAAATTCGCGCGGATGCGAGGTGGTGAAGCGGATGCGCCCAATGCCCGGGATCTCGGCCATCAGTTCCAGCAACAAGGCGAGGTCGGCGGTCTCGCCGTCGTCCATTGCGCCCCGGTAGGCGTTCACATTCTGGCCCAGCAAGGTGATCTCTTTTACGCCCTGCGCGGCGAGTTGGGCAATCTCGGTCAGGCAATCGGCCAGCGGGCGCGACACCTCTTCGCCCCGGGTGTAAGGAACCACGCAGAAGCTGCAATACTTGGAGCAACCTTCCATGATGGATACGAAGGCGGTGGCGCCCTCCACGCGCGGCGGCGGAAGGTGGTCGAATTTCTCGATCTCGGGGAATTCGATATCGACTTGCGAACGGCCGCTTTGATCGCGCCGGGCGAGCATCTGCGGCAGGCGATGCAAGGTCTGCGGCCCGAAGACCAGATCGACAAAGGGCGCCCGGCTGACGATGGAGGCCCCCTCCTGGCTGGCCACGCAACCGCCGACACCAATCCGCAGCGCCGGGTTTTTTAGCTTCAGGGAGCGCACCATGCCCAGGTCGCTGAACACCTTTTCCTGCGCCTTTTCGCGCACGGAGCAGGTGTTGAACAAGATCAGATCCGCTTCTTCCGGATTGTCGGTGGGCTCATAGCCCTCCGCCGCGGCGAGCACATCGGACATCTTGTCCGAGTCGTACTCGTTCATTTGGCAACCGAAGGTTTTGATGTAGACCTTGCGTGTCATGGTCTGGTAGCCCCAAGCAGGGGCAGGACAGGCAACGAGGAAAAGGCGGCAGCAGGGTCCAGAGAATTTGGTGGTGATGGGCAGAATCGAACTGCCGACCTGTGGGTTATGAATCCACCGCTCTAACCGTCTGAGCTACATCACCGACTTGATACGAAGGGTGCGGATTATCCCGGTCGCGCCCCGTCTATGTCAAGGATTACACAGGGAATGCACGGGCGATTGCGGGTTAACCGGGGCGCTTTGTGGCGCACCACGCCAGCGCGGGAGGTCTTGTGGCGACCAGCGTTCGATGGCCCAGGGCCAGAACTCGCTGAGCGTGGCGGGCGGGTGTGCATCCGCTTGGCCCAGAAAACGCATGGCCATCAGCAAGGCTGGGAGTGGGTTGGCATCGGTCAGCGGGGTGGCGAGGGTTTGTTTGGAGAGCTTGTTACCAGCGGCATCAAGCAGCACAGGAAGGTGCAGATAGGCGGGCGTGGGGAGGCCGAGGGCCTGTTGCAGGGCGATCTGGCGAGGCGTGGAAACGAGTAGATCAGCGCCGCGCACGACATGGGTGATGCCTTGTGCGGCATCGTCCACGACCACGGCGAGCTGGTAGCTATAAACGCCATCCGCGCGGCGTAGCACGAAGTCCCCCAGATCCCGGTCCATGTCGCACACGATCTGCCCTTGCAGCCGATCTTTAAAGCGGAGGCACGCATTGGGCGCGGCAAAACGCAGGGCGGCATGGGGGTTCTGAAGGTGGATTGACGGGCTCTGTGGGCGGCAGGTGCCGGGATAGACGGGGCCGTCTGCGCCCTGCCGGGCGGCAAGGCCGATGGCCTTGCGATTGCAGGTGCAGGCATAGACGCAGCGGGTTTGGCGCAGGTGCTCCAAGGCCTCGGCATAGGCGGCCTGGCGCTGGCTTTGCCAGACGATGGCCTCGTCCCAGGTGAAGCCGTAAGCATCCAGACTGCGCAAGATGGCATCGACTGCGCCGGGCTGAATGCGGGGTGGATCAATGTCTTCCATGCGCAACAGCCAGACGCCGCCATGGGCGCGGGCATCCAGATAGCTGCCGAGCGCGGCGACCAGGGAGCCCAGATGGAGCGGCCCTGTGGGCGAGGGGGCAAAACGGCCTCGATAAACGACCGGAACCGGGCTTTCCTGAGAATTTGGCACGGAAAAGTGGCGTAAGTGGTTGACTAATAAAATTCGTGGCCATTATAGTGCGGGCATGTTGGAACAGCTCGACACCCTTGAAGCCAAACTGCAGCAGTTGCTTGAACGCTATCGCCTTGTCGGCGAGGAGAATCTGCAGCTGCGTCAGCGCGTTCTGGCCATGGAAAAGGCCAATCGGCAGTTGTCCGAGCGCCTGTCGACAGCAAGCACCCGGATGGAATCCCTTTTTGAGCAAATCCCATGAGCGCCGCTGGAAAAGCCATTAGTCTGGATGTCTCCATCATGGGCCGTGAATATCGCGTGGCCTGCCCTGAGACCGAGCGGGAGCGCCTTTTACAGTCGGCGGCGATGCTCGACCGCAAGATGCGCGAGGTCAAGGACAGCGGCAAGGTGAGCGGCGTGGAGCGCATTGCCGTGATGGCGGCGCTCAATATCACCCATGACTACATTAGTTCGCGAGGCGCGGGCGTCGAGCCGGGCGAACTGGTTTCGCGTCTGGCGCACATGAATGCGGCGCTTGATCAAGCCCTCGCGCCGCAGGATAATCTGCTCTGACCCTACTGCCTCTGGCGAGTTGCGTATTTTTGAACCGATTCGTACCGATAGGCTTCAGCAACAGATTGCGGGCGCGAACATGACCCGTTTCATGGACCCGAAGCAATTGCGCCGTGGCCACCTTGAACCCCAGGGTTCAAGATAGCGATTCGTCGGTGTGTGGCGGGGTCAGCACCCATGATTTCTTCCCCTCTTGAGACTACCAAGGCCGCTTTGCGGCGGCAGTTGCGTGCGGCACGCGCGGCGCTGATGCCAGAGGCCCGGCGTAAGGCGGCGAGCGCGATTGTCCGGCTGGCCTTGCGGGCCGGCTGGTTGCGCCAGGGTCGGCGTGTCGGCTTCTACATGCCGGCCAAGGGCGAGCTGGATATCACCGATTTGTTGACCCGGGCCCGGGCCATGCGGGTCGATTGCTTTCTTCCGGTCGTTCCTCAGGCGCGTCAGCGAACGCTGGGCTTCACCCGCATGAGCGATCGCAATGACTGGACCCATAACCGCTATGGGATTCCCGAACATGCCGCTTGGCGACCCAAGATTCGGGCCCGGCGACTTGATATTCTGTTCTTGCCGCTGCTGGGGTTTGATGAGCAGGGGTATCGTATGGGCATGGGTGGGGGTTATTACGATACAAGCCTCGCCTTCTTGCGGCATCGCAAGGTCTGGCAGCGCCCGTATCTGATAGGCGTTGCGTTCGAGGTGCAGCGTGTGAAGGCCCTGCCGGTGGATGCTTGGGATGTGCCGCTGGACGCGGTGTTGACCGAGCGGCAGATTTATCGTTTTCGGCCCCAGCGCGAGCGGGCCTAAAAACGGGGGGCTTCGCGCTCAGGTCAACAAAAAAGGACGCCGAGGCGTCCTTTTTTGTTGACCCGCAGTGCTGCTGCGGGTTTACAGCGAGTGAAACTTACTTGGCAGCGGGAGCAGCAACGGCCGGCACCAGAGCGGTGATCGGGTTGATGAAAGCGCTGTAAGTGTTCGGGTTCATGAACTGGCCCATAACACCGTAGGTCTTGGGATCAGCAGCCACGCCAGCGAAACCGGTGTACAGGTTCGGGTTCAGCGGAGCCATCATCAGGTTCACATTAGCGGGAGCCAAAGGAGCGGTCATCCACTGGGTGTACAGAGC
>VGVU01000004.1 GCA_016873905.1 Betaproteobacteria bacterium
GGTGCGTTTGCCGGATATCCGGTAATCATGCCGCTTCCCGCCCGGGTTGCGCCCGAGGCGCGCCTGCTGTTGACCGGCCGCGCGTTGCGGGCCTTCACCGACGGCTATGTCGCGATCTTGCTGCCCGTCTATCTGCTTGCGCTCGGGTTGGGCCAGTGGGAAGTCGGGCTGATCTCCACCGCCACCTTGCTTGGCTCGGCGTTGATGACGCTGGCGGTGGGCCAGTGGGGTCATCGCTATCCACAGACCGCTCATTGCCTGCGGCGCTCTGAAAATCGCCTACGACATCGCCATCTGGCGCGCCTTCCGCCGCGTCAAGCCGCAGGGCTGAGCCACACGGCGGCAACACGCGATTGCATCGGCATCGGCGACATTCTTTGCGCCTGGATATAAACCACGCGCCCACCGCTGTTGCGGGCGCTGAAGCGGGCGTGCGCGGGTGTTTAGCCCCGGTTCGGTCCTGCCACGCGCCCGGTTTTTGCGATCAGCACGGGCCATTCGGCCAGGCCAATGAGACGGTCTGTAGGGCTGTTGGGCAGCAGGCGGTTAAGGCCGCCCTGGCGTTTGCCCAGCACAATGAGGTCAGCGTCGATCTCGCGCGAAAGCGTGGCCAGGGCCTGAGCCGGAGCGCCGTGAATCAGCCGGGCTTCCGCAGCAACCCCTTCGATCCGCAACTGGGCCGCGGCCTCCTCGGCCATCTCGGCCAACACTCGCGCGGCGGGTGCGCCTTCCTTGACGACGGTGGCCAAGGTCACCGGTACGCCGCTGGCGCGGGCCAGGGTGGCGACCAGATCCAGCACCGCCACTGACGACGGATTGGCGTCATAACCGACCAGGATGCGCGTCTTCCAGAGTCCGCAGCCCTGGGGCACGACCAGTACCGGGCAGGGTGCGGCGTCGATCAGGTGTGCGGCATGGTGGCCAACCCAACGATCGGTGAGGCCTTTGGGCGGGGTGCGGCCAATGACCAGAACCTGTGTATCGGCACGGGCGGCCGCCTCAATAACGGCGCGTACCGGCTCGCTGCCTTCCACTACGATGTCTTCGCAGGTTACGCCCAAAGGCGCTGCTGCATCACGCACCAATGACAAACGCAATTCGGCGCGCTCGGGTTCGGCCCCGGGTTGCACCATGGTCATTACATCCAGGCTTACACCCATGCGTTGTGCCAGCGTCAGCGCGAGGTCTCGCGGCGCAACGCTGGTGGCACTGCCGTCGGTGGCCAGCATCAGGCGTAGGCGGCGATGGCCATCGGGTAACACATTGCCGTGACATTCCTTGAAGATGCGCGCCGTGCAGGTGCGGCAGATATCGGGGTCCAGCGTCCAGTACACCGCGCCGGGGGCATTCGAGCCGGGCGGGAAAAAGCCGCCCTCGCCGATGTCCTTGAGATATTCGCCTTGGCGCAAAAAGCGTTGCACCGAGTCGCGCAGGGCGTAGAAATACAAGCCGCCACCCAGACGCCGCCGCCGCCTTGCCTCTTGCGCCAGCATCTCGCCCGCGGCGACATCAACAAAACCAATTGCCGGGGCGTGAATAACCACGGTCTTGTGCTGGGGGTTTTCGACATCAATCTGTTGCAACGCGCCCTGGATGTAATCAACGGCACCAAAATAGATCGAGCCGTTGATGCGCACAAAGCGTACCTGCGGACATTCCGGCCGGCCCTTGGCGTCCACTGCCTGACAGGCCGCATTGCCTTCCAGGCCGGCGGGCACCACCGGCTCGATCTCCGGGCGCGAGGTGCGGTAGAGATACATCACCAGGGACAGCAGCACGCCGGCGAAGATGCCTATTTCCAGATTGATCAGCGTGCCCAGCAGTGTGGTCCAGAGAATGGCCGCTTCCGGTTTGCTGGTCTGCCAGATGGATTCGATATGATGGAAGTCGATCAGCCCCCAGGCCACCAAAAACAGGATGCCGGCCATGGCGGCGGTCGGCAGGTAGGCCGCCAAGGGCGCGACCAGCAACAAAATCAGCAACAAAAAAACCGAGGCAAACACCGTGGCCAGCGGCGTGCGCGCACCGGCCTCAAAATTCACGCCGCTGCGGTTGAAAGAACCGGAACTGGCATAGCCGGAAAAGAAACTGCCGAACAGGTTGGAGAGACCCTGGCCGACGAATTCCTGATTGCCGTCAATGCGCTGTTCGGTCTTGGTGGCGATCGAGCGCGAGATCGACACCGCCTCGGTCAAGGCCAACAGGGTGATGACCAGGGCGGGGATCGCCAGTTGGCGCAGGGCGTCGAAAGAAAAATCGGGCAGCGACAAGGGCGGCAGGCCGGCAGGCAGGGCGCCAACGGTCTTGATGCCGGTCGCCGCTTCACCGCCAAACAGGGTGTTGAGAAGAGCGGCGACCAGGCTGCCGACGATCATCGCCGCGATCATGTAGGGGAACTTTGGGATCCGTTTTTTTGCCAGCAATCCGGCCACGAGCGTCACCGTTCCGACTGCCAGCACAAAGGGGTTGATATTTCCGAATTGGACGAACAACTGGTGGATGGTTTCGTAAAAGGGCGTCCCGCGTGGGATGGGGATGCCGGTGAAGTTCTTGATCTGGCTGCCGGCGATCAGGACCGCCGCACCAGCGGTAAAGCCAATCACCACGGTGTGCGAGATGAAGTTCACCAAGGTGCCCATGCGCGCCAGGCCGAGAACCAGTTGATACAGTCCGACCAGGAAAGTGAGCGTCAGCGCGAGCTGGATGTATTCGATGCTGCCGGGCTCGGCCAGGTTGTGCAGCGCCGCGAACAGGGCAATGGAAATGGCGGTGGTCGGGCCGGAGACGAGATGCCAAGAAGAGCCAAACAGTGCCGCGATGATGGCCGGCACCATGGCCGCATACAAGCCGAATTGCGGTGGCAGGCCGGCGATGGTGGCGAAGGCCACGCCCTGCGGAAGCACAATCATGGCGCCGGTCAGCCCGGCCATTGCGTCGTCCTTGAGGGTGTCGCGGTTGACGCGCCACCACCACAATTTCCAGGCCATGAATGGCCGCAGGAGGGCGGCAAGATCAAGGTGAGCGTGGCTTGGCGACATGATTTTCTCTGCAATCGTTTTAGCCCTTGCATTGTATTCGCAGAGGCATAAGCTGTCGGGGTTCTGTTTTCGTTGAGGAGTGATCATGCATGCCCGCCCCATCGCCGAGCGTATCGACTGGTTATTCGATCTCGCTCATCGCCATGCCCTTGAGTTTAGTAAACCCGAGGCCTGGCTTGCCCGCCAGCGTTATCTGGCCGAGCACCCCACGGCGATTCTGGTCATGAAATGCATGGACGGGCGCATCAACATCCCTGTTGCGACCAACACCCCAGCGGGCATCATTCAGCCGTTCCGCAACCTGGGCGGCATGTTTAATCTCGGTTGGCCGCATTTGGGTGAAACCATTACCGATGCCGTCACCAGGGTGGTCAAGGCAGGGCGGCGCAGCTTGATGATGATTACCTATCATTATTCAAAAGGCAGCGAGCATCGTGGTTGCGCCGGATTCAACTATTGCACCGCTGATGCCCGCGCCCACACCTTCGAGATCAAGGCACAGGTTGAGGCCTTGTTTGGCAGCGGCCACGGCACGGTGTATCCCTTGGTGTGCGGCTTCGAGACGGATGAGGATGCCCTCATCCTGCACGGCACGCAGGGTGAGGTGTTGAATCTGGCTGAACTGGGCGAGGCTGATCGTGACAGCCTGCTACCGCGCCTGACGCAATTGTTCCCCGATATGCCTGCGCAGGTGCGGGCCGATCTGCTGCCGTTGCTGCTGGGGAACCTCGATCACATCGCCGAGGTGCGTCAGACCGAGCGCACGCTCGAACTGGAGCATGGCGAATGGATGATCTGCATCGGCCGGGGGTTTGACTGGCTGCATATGCCCAACAAGGCGCTCATCATCGGTCCCTACAGCCCCAATTTGGCCGATCCCCTCCGCAAGGCCGCGGGGATTATCAAATCGAACATGCAAGGCGGGCGCATTCCGGATGATGGTTTCCTCTTGCTGGCCTCCGCGCCCTACGAGGAAATGGGTGTCGATCGTGCTCGCGCTGAACTCAAGGCCCGCTTCATGAGCGAGTTTGCCGCCAGCGTCATCCGGGCCGAACACCCGGATTTGGCTGACAAAATGGCGCAACGCACCTGCGTGCTGAACTGGGGCAATCGGGCTCTAGAGGCGATTTGACCGCAAGTTGACCTTGATTTGACCTCTTAAGTTACTTCGCCAGGATCGACATACCGAACAGCGGCCAGATCGTGACCAGCGCCAGTCCCAGCACGACCAGCAGGATCGCGCTCATGACCATGCCGTGCTTGAAGAACTCGCCCGGCGTGAATTGCTTCGACTCGTAGGCGATGGCGTTCGGCGCGGCGCCGATCAGCAGCACGAAGGGCATGCCGGCGGTGATCAGCGAGGCGTAGAAGATCACATCGGGGGCGACACCAAGGTAGCGAGCGATGACCAGCGAGACCGGCAGGGAAATGGCGATGGCGGCGACATTCATGATGAAGTTCGTCATCACCAGCACAAAGGCGGAAATACCCATGACGAACACCCACCAATGCGCGTCGGTGAGCGCGCCGAGCCAGGTTACTGCCATCCATTCGGCGGCCCCGGTCTTCCACAGGCAGAAGCCGATACTCATGGCACCCGAGAACAGCAGAATGATATTCCAGGGCAGCTCCTCGAGGTCCTGCACCTTCAACACGCCGAAGATGAAGAACAGCAGGGTGGAGGTGAGCATCAGCGCCGCGCGGTCAATGCTCTTCAGGGCGGGCACCGCCTGCTGCATGGCCATCAGCGCCACGACCAGGGCGACGCAGGCGAGTACGAAAATCTCATTGCGGCTAATCGGACCGAGGGTGCGGGAGAGTTTGGCCACCTTGTCGCGCAGGCCGGGGATGGTCGCTTTCGAGGGTTTGAAGACGATGGACAGATAGATCCAGATCAGGAACACCATGCTCCAGCCGATCAGGCCCATGTAGAGGGGGAAATCGAAGAAACTGATCTGCCGGCCGGTAAATTCCTGGAACATGGCCGCCGCCGCCGGGCCGCGGGCCGCGCCCAGCAGGGTGATGACGCTACCCGCGCCCGCTGCCCAGGCCATGCCCATGAACAGGCTCTTGCCGAAGCGCGAGGCACCCTGCTCTTCCTTGTAGAGCGCCAGCACGGCGAGCAGGATGGGGAACATCGTCGCCGCCACCGCGGTATGTGCCATGATGTGCGTGAGCAGTGCAGTAACGACCAGGCAGCCGAGCAGGATGGTGCGGGTGTTCTCGCCGACGATGGCGAGCATCTTGTAGGCGATGCGCTTGGTCAGGCCGGACTTGGTGAAGGCCATGCCGACGATCATGGAGCCGAAGATGAACATCACCGACGGGTCCATGAAGTCGCGGAAGGCTTCCTTGGCCGGGCGGATGGCGAATAGCGCCTGGAATACGCCGATGGCGATGGCGGTCACGCCGATGGGGATCACCTCGAAGACCCACCAGATGCCGGCCATCAGGAACAGGCCGATGGCCGCCTTGCCTTCGGGCGAGAGGGTAAATTCCTTGCCGCCCGGGTCGATGGCGACGCCCCAGGGCGGAGAGAAGTAGATGACCAGGAAAACGGCCAGACCGCCCAGGAGGGCGGTCCATTTCTTCCAGTCGAAGCGGGCGGCTGGGCTGTCGAGGGTGATGTTTTCTGCGCTCATGCGGACTCTCCGGAACTGAACACGGCATTGGCAACTTCGTGTGCTGCATCGACGATGCGGAGCACGCCAATGATGCGCCCGGCCTCTACGACCGGCAGGATGTTGGTGTTATGGGTGGCGAAAAGGAACACGGCCTTGGACAGGGGGTCGGAAGCCGCCACCGTGATCTTGATCGGTGTGACACTGCCGCGCACCCGCAGCATCGAGGCCTTGCGCACCTGCTCGGCGCAATCGTCCTGCCACAGCAGCGCGAGCGCCGCGACATCGTCGCTCTTGCCCTCGAAGTGCGCGGCACCGTGGTGCAGGTAGTCGGGCAGCAGGGCGTGGAGCAGGTCGCGCAGGCCGAGCATGCCGACGAGATGATCCTTGGCGTCGAGCACCAGTGCGCTACGGAACTGCTCGGACGAGTCGTGCTTCTCCTTGAGCGTCGCGAAAACATCGTGGAGCGTAGCGTCCTCATACACGGTGGGGTATTCGTTTAACGGGATGAGAATGTCTCTAACAGTGCCGGTAAGCATGGCCAAATCTCCTGATGGAGTATCAAAGATACACGGGATTATCCCGGAAATTGTGGAAAATTGCGGCTAAATTTTCGGAGGGTCGGGCGCCGTTCCGGATCACGCCGACGCCCCCGCCTCGTTGAAGGCGATGATGAGCTTTTCGACCAGTTCGTCGATCTCGATCGGCTTCAGGCAGTAGTCGCTGGCGCCTTGTTCCATGCCTTGCAGGCTGGCCTGCATGGAGGCGTGGCCGGTCAGCATGATCACCGGCAGGCGGGGGGCGGCCTGCTTGATGCGGCCCAGGCAGGCGATGCCATCGGTGTCGGGCAACATGACATCGAGCACCACCACCTGGGGCCAGCCCGACGCGACGATGGGAACGGCGTCGGTGCAGCGGGTCGCGGTGCGGACCTCGAACTCGCGCCGACCGAGGCGGCGCGCCATGGTGGCGAGGAAGTCCTCCTCGTCGTCAACCAGCAGGATGTTGCGCGGGCGTTTCAAGTTTGGTCACCTTCATTCATCTCTTGTCGGATGCGCGCGATGTCGGCGTGGATCCGGTCCAGGTAGCGGCCGATGTAACCCTCTTCGTCCATCACCATGTCAACCTGGCGGGTGTGGATCAGCAGGTAACCCAGCACCACCAGGCGCTCCTTCAGGTAAGGCACTGGCCGCTTCTCGATTCGCGCGCTGAGCGCATCGCCCTTGATCTCAACCCGAAAGTCGATCTCGCGCAGCAGGTCACCCAGAATCTGCACCCGGCGCCGACGCCGGCGTTCATCGGCGGCACCGCCCTGGAACTGGAAGTTGACATAGGACTCGGTGAGCAACTCGGAGAAGCTGGCCTCGGCCAGAGCGAAATGATAACCCAGGCGCACGCTCAAGTTGCAGTAGTGGCGCGAGAGCAGGAAGTAGTTGCGCCCGGCCATGCGTGAGCGCACCGCCGGGTCGAGTTGGGGATTCATGGCCGACTGGGCGATGATCGAGCCCAGGCCCTTCATGCTCACGGGCGGCGGCCCCTGCCAGGGCACTGCGGTCATGCCGCGCCAGATGGCCAGCATGGGCTCGGAGACGATGTCCTCGATGCGGATGAACGGGGTGGTGAGGTCGGTGTCGGGGCGGAAGCCATCCTCCAGATTGATCACCCACCACTGCGCGGGCATGCCGACGACATAGAGTTGCTTGGCCGACTTGTCCTTGGCGCCGTAGCGGTGGCCGAAGTTGAACATCTCGGTCAGCGCCTTCTCGTGGCAGAAGCGGGTGATGTCGTGCAGGGTGCGGCAGGATACCGGCTTGAAGAAGGGCGAGTCGGGCTCGGTCAGGTGTAGGGGCGTGATCAGGGTCAGCGCCTCCTGAAGCAGGTTGTGGATCGGACTGCCCTCCATCAGATTGGGCCGGTGCCGGGCCGCCTCCAGAAGGGGCTCGACGCGGCCGTCGTAGATCCGGCGCGCGGTGGCATCGACGGTCACGGTCTGGCCGTTTTCAAGTTGTTTCAGGGCACCGGGCAGGTCGAACAGGGCCGGCACGCCGAACTCACGCGCCACCGTGGCGAGGTGGGTGGCGGCCTGGCCGGACTCGCTCACCACGGCGGCGGCACGGTCGAGCAGCACGGCCCATTCCGGGTAGGGGGTCTCGACCGCCAGGACGGCGTCCCTGGGGAAGTTGAGCACATCGAGGGCGCAGGTGACCTTGTGCACCGCGCCGGCACCCACGCCCCGGCTGGCGGTGACGCCCCCGGCCAGGAGCGGGGTCTGGCCCTCAACCAGGCTGCGCGCCGCCTGCAACCGGGGCGGCGAGGCCTCCTTGCTCGGGGCGCCGATCGGGCGCGCCTGCAAGATTACCAGGCGGCCCTGGCGGTCAAGCGCCCATTCGATGTCTTGGGGGGTGCCGAAGTGGGCCTCAATGAGCAGGGCCTGGCGGGCCAGCTCGCGGGCCTGGTCTTCGCTCAGGCAGGGCGCGGCCGGGTCGGCCAGGTGTGCCACCGCGACCGTGTGGGGTGACTCGCGCAGGATATGCAGGAGATCGTAGGCCGAGCTGCCGTCGACGACCTGGTTTCCCAGACCATGCGCGGCGTGGATCACCAGCCAGGGGCTGCGCTCGTCCTCGGGGGCATGGCTGTAGGCCACGCCGCTGCACACGGCGTCCACCATGACCAGACAGCCGACGCCCATGAAGACATCCTGGTGGCGGTAGCCGCGCTGCTGGCGGTAGACGATGGCCTGGCTCTGGTACTTGCTGGCGACGATCTCCTTGTAGGCCTCGACGATCGCCTCGGCGGCGACATTGAGGCGGGTGCGGTACTGGCCGGCGAAGGAGCCATGCTGGCTGTCCTCGCCCAGGGCGCTGGAGCGCAGGGACACCGCCGGCGCGCCGCCGCAGCGTTCGGCCAGGTGGCCGTAGTGTTCGTGCAGGAGGGTGTCGAGGTCGGCGGGCAGCGGGGCAGCGGCAATCAGCTCTTGGATCGCCGTGCTGACCAGGTAGAGCGACTCCAGGTCGGCGACATCGAGGGTTTTCAGGCGTCGGTTGATCTCGTCCTGGATTCGGGTCGATTCCATGAAGTGACGCGCCGCCGCAGCGGTGATGGCGAAGCCATCCGGGACCAAGAGACCGACATGGTTGCGAATCTCGCCCAGGTTGGCCATCTTGGCGCCGACCTGGTCAACCACCCGGCGGTCGATCACCGTCAGGTCCAGGATCTGGGCGCTGCCGGCCGCCTCGGGCTGGCGCGACAGGATGGCCTCGATCTGGTCGGTGATTTTCTTGAAGCGTTCGTCCAGCTCCTGATAGCGGCCGTCGGAGAGGGCGATCAGGCTACGCACCATCTTGTAAACATTGACCGTCAGGGCGGTCATCTCGCCGCGCACGAAGGCCATGCCGAACGGGCGGCCGGAGCGCAGCATGTCCTCGGTCGCTGACATCAGCTCGAGGGCATTGTTGTTGGCGGTGATGAGGGCGCGGAAGCTGCGGTAGTGGTCCCGGAAGGCCGATTGCACGGCCTCCGGTGCCAGACGCGGCTGGCTGCGGAAGAGGCGGGCGAGGAAGTCGAGCATGCGTGGCTCCGGGGCGGGGAGGTGACCTGCCCCGGATCGTCGCGTCAGTGGTCGAGCTTCAACCCCCAGCCCTCGAACAGGAACAGAATGGCGAAACCATACCAGATCGTGTACACGACATAGCCAATCAGGGCGGCCAGGGCGATCCAGAGCATGCTGGTCATGGGCACGGCCTCAATGCCGTAGTAGTTATAGGCTGGCTCCACCGCCTTGGTCTGGATGTCGCGCAGGGTCTTGGCCTCGCTGTACTTCTCCTGCTTGTTGAGATCCTTGGCCATCGCCGACAGGGCCTTGTGCCAGTCGTACAGCACCTGACGGCCGTCCTCGCCGTACTTGGCCGAGACCGCCGCGCTGTCGTTCTTGAACATCAGATCGGCGTCGCTCAGGACGGTGTCGAAGAGCCGGCCCAGGTCGCCACTTAGCTTGAGCTGGGCGCCGTCGGCGGCCACCTCGGCCCCGGCGGCGGCGAACAGCCGGGCCATGCGCGCGGCCTGCTTGTCATCGGCGGCCTTGACCGCCAGGGTCGCTTGGGTGCCGGCATGCTGCTTCGCCTTTTCGGCGACCTCGGGGATGTAGTAGGCCGAGTGCTTGGAGATGGCGTTGAACACCCCGTCCATGTAGTCCAGGGTGTTGCGGCCGCCCTCGTGGATCGGGCTGAAGATGGCGAACAGGGCCAGGAAGAAGCCCGTCAGCATGGCCAGGCCGAGGCCGAATTCCTTCTTGTTGTGAATGCGCATGATCAGTCCTCCACTTTCAGGGTCTTGATGTTGGCGACGAAGGTCCAGATCACCCAGACCGCGAAGCTGCTGAGGGTGACGAAGAAGATGCCGATGCCCACGTTTTCGATGGTGGCGGCGGTCTCCTTGGCGAGCGGGATGTAGTCCATGGCGGCCAGCTTGCCGGGCAGGGCGAAGACCCGGTTGACGAAGGCCGACATCACGGCCAGGGCGAAGAAGCCGCGGATGGTCACGCCGGACACCACCTTGGTGACCAGGGTGCCGATCTGGATGCCGATCAGGGAACCGAGCAGCATGCCCATGGCCAGGGTGTAGAAGATGAAGCCGTAGATGGCGTACTGGCCGATGCCGGCATAGCCGGCGGTGAAGACGATCTGCAGGATGTCGGTACCCACCGTGGTGGAGGCGGAGACGCCGAGCACATAGACGAAGATCGGGAAGGTCAGGAAACCACCGCCCACGCCCATGATGGCGGCGGCGATGCCGACCACGAAACCGGACAGGACCAGGAACATCCCGGAGATGCGCCGCCCGCCTGGTACCACGCCCTCGTCGAACCGGATCATGGGCGGCAGGTTGACCGACTGGAGCTTGTGGGCCAGGCCGGTCATGTCGTCGTAGGTCGCCGGGGCAGCCGATTCGCAGACCTTGGCCGGGGCGATGGCGGCCTTGCGCGAGCGGAAGTAGTCGGCCATGCCGTAGAAGCCCAGGAAGCCCAGGATAAAGACATAGATGGTGGTGATGAAGGCGTCCGAGAGGACCGGGTTCATCTCGTAGAGCGTGCGGTTGATGGTGCCGCCCACGGTGGCGCCGGCGATCGAGCCGACCAGGAAGGTGACCGCCAGGGCGATCGAGATGTTGCCCAGCTTGCGGTGCAGGACGCTGCCCATGATCGCCTTGGCGAAGATGTGGAACAGGTCGGTGCCCACGGCCAGGATGCCCTTGACCCCCGCGCTCATCAGGGCCGGGGCGATGATGAAGCCGCCGCCGGCGCCAATGCAGCCGGTGATCAGGCCGGCGACCACGCCAACAGCGATGGAGGCGAGGAAGATGGTGGTGGTGTAGTGGGCCGGGCCGTAGGCCTGCTTGCTGCCCAGGATGGCGGGCAGGGCGTCGCCGACCGGGCCGGCGAAGACCACGCCGATGAGAGCGATGGGCAGCAGCATCAGGCCCAGGAGCATCATGCGCCGTCGCTCGTGCAGGATCCGAAGCGAGGTTTCGATGTCCCAGCGCGCATAGCTCTGTGCGCCGGCCATCATCAAGTCATAGATCTGCCTGGGTATGCTCATGGTGACATCTCCTAAGTTGGAACAAACTGGGCCTCGCCCTCTGCCGCTACGGGCAGGCTGAGCGAGAACACGGCACCGCCCTCGGGGTGGTTGGCGGCGGCGAGTTCGCCGCCCAGGCGGGCCATGATGTCGCGCGAGACATAGAGGCCCAGCCCGGTGCCTTTTCCCTTGGGCTTGGTGGTGAAGAAGGGGTCGTACAGGTGCTCCAGCACCTCGGCGGTGAGGCCGGGGCCGCTATCGTGGCAATCGACCACCGCGTGCCCGTCCTCCAGCCGGCTGGCGAGGACGATGCGGCCGTCGCGGCCGATGGCGTCAATGGCGTTGTGCAGCAGGTTGAGGACCACTTGCTGGAGCTGGGCGACATCGGCGCGTACCGGTGGCAGGTCGGCCCGGTAGTGGCGCACGATCTCGATGCGGTGGCGGTGGGCCTCGTGTTCCAGCAAGGCGGCGGTCTCTTCGACCGCCTGGTTGAGGTCGAGGGCGGTCGCCGTGTGGTCGTCGACGCGGGCGAAGCCGAGCAGGCGGCGGGTGATGGTGCTGGTGCGACCGACCTGGGTGCGTACCTTGGCAATGGCCTGGCGGTAGTCGGCCAGGTTGACCACCTTGGCCGGATCCTCGTCGTCGAGCAGTTCGTCGACCAGGCCGACCTGGTCGGTGATGATCTGGAGCGGGTTGTTGATCTCGTGCGCCACGCTGGCGGACAGGCGGCCGATCAGGGCCAGCTTCTCCATCTCGCCCATCTGGCCGCTTAGTTGGCTGCGCTCCTGCTCGGCGCGGGCGAGCCGGCCGACCATGGAGCGGGTGAGCAGGATCGCGACCACGACGATGGCCATGGCGGCCAGGACGACGAACAGGGTATTGCGCTGGCGCGCCTTGTTGTACGAGGCGAGCGAGGCGGCGACATTGTTCTCCAGGACCAGCAGCCACTGACCGCCGTTCAGGTGGGTGGCGCTGTGGATCTGCTCGCCCATCGGCATGGCCTGGCCGCGCTGGTCGGCCAGGCGGATGAAGAAGTCCATCTCGTCCGCACTCAGGACCCGCTGGCCGAGCCGGCTCGGGGTCTGGAACTCGCCCCGCCGGTTGACGATGAAGGCGTCGCCGGCTGGACCTACATCGGCGCTCTCAACCAGGCCGTTAAACAGGGCCGAGTTGATGGTGGCGCGCAGGATCCAGGTCCGATCCGGGGCGGCCACGGCGACGATCAGGTGGGGCACCTTGCGGTAGCCGGTGAACACATCGGAGACATAGCGGCCGTTCTTCATCACCTCGGTGAACCACTCGGTGCCGGCGTAGTTCTTGCCCGCCAGTTCGCGGGCGAAGGGGCCCTGGTAGGCCAGGTGTTTGCCGTGGCGGTCGATGACCCCCAGATCGGTAATCACGCCGCCCCGGTTCAGGGCTGCGAACACGGCGGCCAGCCGCTCGGGCCGGGACAGGGTCTCGGCGCTGTGCAGGGACAGGTAGCCGGCCAGGCGGTCTTCCTGGGCCTCCAGAAAGCGGTCGATGAGGGCACGGCGGTCGCCCGCCAGGGTGGCTAGCTGGGCCGAGGTGTTCTCCATCCAGGAGTGCTGGTACAGGCGCGAGGCGTTGTAATTGAGAACAACCAGGGGAACGATGGCCACCACGACGAAGACCAGCGCGAACAGATATTTCTGTCTGGTGTAGAAGGCCTCGCGCGGCTTCGAGTGCATGGTGGGTTAGGTCGGCTATCCCGACTTTGACCAGCCCGACGGTAGCGGACAGAGCAGATCGTCCGCCGCTTCCTCGCCGAGGCGTTCGTAGATTGAGGCCAAGGCCTGGTTTTCGGTGGCGAAGATGTTGCCATTGCCAATCTGGTCGAGCAGGCCGGTGTTGCGCATGACATCGAGAATCTGTTTTTTGAGGCCTGAGAACACCAGCGTAACCCCGGTCTCCCGAAGTCGCTCCACGAGGTGGTGCACCACTTCTTCGCCGGAGGCATCAAGCTGATTGATCGCGTCGCCGACGATCAGCAGGTATTTGGCCTCTTTGTGGTCGGCGACGGCTTCCAGGACGGCATCCTCGAAATGGGCGATGTTGGCGAAATAGAGCGAGCCATCGAAGCGCATGGCGATCACATGTTTGCTGGTGGCCAGGTTCGGGTTTACCTTGATGTCACGCAGGGTGCCATCGCCGAAGCGGCCGAGGATGGCAACGCGCGGCTTCATGGTGCGATACAGGAAGAGCAGGATGGCCAGAACCGCGCCGATCATGATGCCCTTGTCCAGGTGCGGTGCGGCCAGCAGGGTGATCACGAAGGTGGTCAGGGCGACGATGCCGTCGGTGCGGCTGGCCTGCCAAGTGTGCTTGAGCGCCTGCGGTGTGATCAGAGTGGTCACGGCCAGCAGGATGATGACGGCTAGGGTGGCCTTGGGCAGGTGGTAGAGGTAGGGCGTCAACAACAACAGGGTGACCGCAACGAAGAGGCCGTTGAATACCATGGCGAAGCCGGTCTTGGCGCCGGCCTGAAGGTTGATGGCCGAACCCGTAAAAGAACCGCACGCCGGGTAGGACTGGAAGAAGGAGCCACCCAGGTTGGCCAGGCCCTGGCCGATCAGTTCCTGGTTCGGGTCCAGGCGCTGCTTGGTCTTGGCCGCCAGCGCCTTGGCCATGGAAATCGACTCCATGAAGGCGACCAAGGCGATGATAAAGGCCGCCGAGAGTAATGAAACGATGGTGTCCAGAGACAGGGGTGGGATGCGGAAAGAAGGGAGACCCGCGGGGATCTTGCCAACCACATCTCCGCCACCGATGAGCTTTATCTCGCCCTTTTCAATTTTTTTGATGTGCCAGAGGCGGCCATCCGTAGCAACGCCGGCAGGCACCTGGCCTTTCAAGAAGAGCGTCGTGGGGATGTCTTCGCTGCCCTTGCTGCGTTCAAACTGAAGCTTGCGCATGGCATGCATCCGGCTCTTGTTTTCTGCCTCCAGGGTCTGGAGATCCATCTTCATGAGGTCGATGGTGTATTCCAGGTCGGTTACCGTGCGGGCGTCGCGCACCTTGCTGGCATCCCGCATTTGGCTGGAAAGCTCGGTGGACTGCACATTCATGGACTGGATAAGCCGGGCAGCGGTGATGTAGTCGCGTGCCATTTGCTGTGTGGCTGGATCGGCAATCTGATCGGTGCTGCCGTGGGTCTTGTGTTCGAATTCGATGACGGCGCTGACGATGATGGTGACAACGACGGCGATCAGGACGGAGAGCTTGGACAGGGAAGGGATTTTTTTCAGGCCGAGCATGAGTGCCAGGGCAAAGGCTGACATGGCCAAAGTAGGCAGATGCGTTTGCGGCAGATAGCCGAACATTTCCCAAATATCAAACAGGAAGGAGTCACTGCGGCCCTTGGGGATGCCCAGCAGCATATCCAGTTGCGACAAGGCAATGATGATGGCGGCCGCATTCATGAAGCCCAGAATGACCGGGTGCGACACAAAGTTGACGATGGTGCCGAGCTTAAAGGCCCCCAGCAAAAACTGGATCAGACCCACCAGGAAGGCCAGTACCAGCGCCAGACCAACGAACTCCTCCGAGAACGGTACGGCAAACGGGGTGATGGCCGCCGCAGTCATCAGCGAGACGATGGCCACCGGTCCGGTGGAAAGCTGTCGCGAAGAACCCCACAGCGCGCCAAGGACTGCGGGAACCAGCGCCACATACAGGCCGTAATAGATAGGCAAACCAGAGAGCTGCGCATACGCCATCGCCTTGGGTACCAACACCAACGCCCCGGTGATGCCGGCGATCATGTCGCCGCGCAACAGGGCCGTACTGATGGGAAACCAGGCCAGGAAGGGGAACAGGCGGAGCAGCAGGGGATTCGTCATTCAGTGGATCAATCAACAAAGGTCGGCTGGGTCTTCAGCCGGTAGGTCATCATTACAACACGCAACACACGCGTTTCCATGGGAGGCGATTCTACCAAGTAGATGCGCACATCCTCATAAGATGTATTTATTTCTGGCCCGGAACCCTTGATGCTTGGATAATCCCGGGCATTATTTTCTGACTGGAGTTCCCATGATCCGACGCAACCCCAATGGCGATGTACCCGTCGTTCACGAAACGGCCTTTGTTGACCCTACGGCCATCCTCTGCGGCAAGGTGATTGTGGAAGAAAATGTGTTTATTGGCCCCTATGCGGTCATCCGTGCCGATGAGGTCAATGATGCCGGTGAGATGGATGCGATCACCATCGGCGCCAACTCAAACATTCAGGATGGCGTGGTAATTCACTGCAAGGCGGGAAGTGCGGTCCGGATTGGCAAAGGGGCTTCCATCGCCCACCGCTCCATTGTGCATGGGCCCTGCACCGTGGGCGATCAGGTTTTCATTGGCTTCAACTCGGTGTTATTCAACTGCGAAGTGGGCACAGGCTCGGTAGTGCGCCACAACTCCGTCGTGGAGGGTTGCCGTGTACCGCCTGGGTTCTACATTCCCTCGACCAGCAACATTCACTCCGATTCCGAACTGGCGACCATCACGCCGGTTACCCCGGATCAGACCGGCTTCTCGGAAAGCGTCACCCAGGCCAACCTGGAACTGGTAAAGGGCTACAGGCGCATCCGGAACGAGTTCTGAGCCTGCTGGGTGGACTCTGCCGCCTCGCTCTTTGCAGGATAGGTCCGCACCATGCCAAACGCCCACATTCTTTATGCTTTTTTGCAAACCGCCGGTTTGCTGGTGCTGTCGAACATGTTTATGACGGTGGCTTGGTACGCCCATCTCAAAAACCTCAACGACAAGCCTTGGTGGTTCGCTGCGTTCGCCAGCTGGGGTATCGCGCTATTCGAGTATCTGTTTCAGGTCCCGGCCAACCGGATCGGGTTTACCGTCTTCAGCCTGGCGCAACTGAAAATCATGCAGGAGGTGATCACCCTCCTGGTGTTCGTACCCTTTGCGATGTTTTACATGCAGCAGCCGTTCAAATGGGACTATGTCTGGGCCGCGTTGTGCCTCTTGGGGGCGGTGTATTTCATTTTTCGCGCCTAGTTTGATCTGGGTGCGCCGCGCTAAAACAGCGGCCTTGCGGTAAAATCCCCCTTCTTTTTTGACTGACTGGGTGCTTTGTCATGTTTGCCGCCGACCATCTGTTGCCGAATACCGATCCTGAAATCTGGGCCGCCATCAAGGGCGAAGAACAGCGCCAGGAAGACCACATTGAGCTGATTGCCTCGGAGAACTACACCAGTCCAGCCGTGATGCAGGCGCAGGGCTCACAGTTGACCAACAAATATGCCGAGGGCTATCCGGGCAAGCGTTATTACGGTGGCTGCGAGCATGTCGATGTGGTTGAGCAACTGGCCATTGATCGCCTGAAAAAACTGTACGGTGCTGAAGCGGCCAATGTGCAGGCCAACTCCGGCTCGCAGGCCAATCAGGCCGTGCTCATGGCCTTCTGCAAACCCGGCGACACCGTCATGGGCATGAGCCTGGCCGAAGGCGGCCACCTCACCCACGGCATGGCGCTCAACATGTCCGGCAAGTGGTTCAATGTGGTGGCCTACGGCCTGAACGCCAAGGAAGAAATTGACTACGACAAGATGGAAGCGCTGGCCCGCGAACACAAGCCGCGCCTGATTATCGCCGGCGCTTCGGCCTATGCCCTGCGCATTGATTTCGAGCGTTTTGCCAAGATTGCCAAAGAGGTTGGCGCCATCTTTATGGTTGACATGGCGCACTATGCGGGCCTGATCGCCGCTGGCGTTTACCCGAACCCGGTACCGCACGCTGATGTGGTGACCTCGACCACGCACAAAACCCTGCGGGGCCCGCGCGGCGGCGTCATCCTGATGAAGGCCGAACACGAAAAGGCGATCAACTCGGCCATCTTCCCCGGTCTGCAAGGTGGGCCGCTCATGCATGTCATCGCCGCCAAGGCAACGGCCTTCAAGGAGGCCGCCTCGAAAGAATTCCGGCATTATCAAGAGCAAGTCGTGGAAAACGCCCGGGTGATGGCCAAGGTGCTGATGGAGCGTGGCCTGCGTATTGTCTCCGGGCGCACCGATTCGCATGTCTTCCTGGTTGACCTGCAAGCCAAGGGGTTGACCGGCAAGGAGGCGGAGGCCGCTTTGGGTCTGGCCCACATCACCGTGAACAAGAACGCGATTCCGAACGATCCGCAAAAGCCGTTTGTGACCTCCGGTATCCGCATCGGCTCGCCAGCCATTACCACGCGCGGTTTCCGCGAGTTGGAGGCCGAGCGCCTGGCGCACCTGGTCGCCGATGTGCTGGATGCGCCCAACGATGCGGCGGTGATCGCCCGCGTGAAGGCCGAAGTGGCCGAACTGACCACCAAGCTGCCGGTGTATGCGCGCTAACCCGCTGATTAAGCGCGGCCCATGAAATGCCCGTTTTGCAGCCACGCCGAGACCCAGGTCGTTGAGACCCGGCTTTCGGAGGATGGCAGCAGCATTCGCCGCCGCCGGCGCTGCATGAGTTGCGAGAAGCGTTTTACCACCTTTGAAAACGCCGAAGTCCGCATGCCGGCGCTGGTCAAACAATCGGGGGAACGGCAGGAGTTCTCGCGTGACAAATTGCGTGAGGGCTTTCGCCGGGCCCTGCATAAACGGCCCGTCTCGACCGAACAAGTGGATACGGCCATCGAACACATCGTGCAACGATTATTGGCGTTGGGTGAACGCGAAGTGAGCTCCCGCCTCGTCGGCGAATGGGTGATGACCGAGCTCAAGCGACTCGACAAGGTGGCGTATATCCGTTTTGCCTCGGTGTATCGCGCCTTCCAGGATCCGGACGACTTCCGCGATGCCTTGCGCGAAGTCGATGAGGCCAGGGCGGATGTTCAGCGCTGACGATCACCGTTACATGGCGCGCGCCTTGCAGTTGGCGGAGCGCGGTCTGTACACGACGATGCCGAATCCGCGCGTCGGCTGTGTCCTCGTCAAGGACGGCACGATGGTGGGCGAAGGTTGGCACGAACGCGCCGGCGAGCCGCATGCCGAGATCCACGCCCTGCGTGCGGCAGGGGCAAACGCTCGCGGTGCAACCGCCTTCGTTACGCTCGAACCGTGCAGCCATCACGGGCGGACGCCGCCCTGCGCCAACGCATTGATCGACGCGGGGGTGGTGCGCGTGGTGGCCGCGATGCGCGATCCGAACCCACAAGTCGCCGGACGCGGTTTGGAGTTGCTCACCCTGGCCGGCCTGCGCGCCGAGGTTGGTTTGATGGCGGCGCAGGCGACGGAACTCAACATCGGTTTCATCAGTCGCATGACCCGCAAGCGACCCTGGGTGCGCCTGAAAACTGCCAGCAGCCTGGATGGCAAGACCGCGCTCGCCAACGGGGTGTCGCAGTGGATTACCGGCCCGGCGGCGCGTGCCGATGGGCAACGCCTGCGCGCCCGCGCCTGTGCCGTGCTCACCGGCGTTGGCACCGTTCTGGCTGATGATCCGCAGATGACCGTGCGGGACCTGAATGTCGATCGTCAACCGTTGCGCATCGTGGTTGATAGCCAGTTACGCACCCCGCCAAGTGCCAAAATTCTGCATGACGATGGCGCCTGGATCGTCTGTGCCCAGGCCGATCGCCATCGCCGCAATGCCTTGTTGGATGCCGGCGCGCTCATCCTGGAACAACCGGACGCAGCGGGTCGCGTCGATCTTTCTGCCTTGCTTGCCGAACTGGGTAGCCGGGGCATCAACGAGGTGCATGTCGAGGCGGGCGTCAAGTTGAACGGCGCCTTGCTCGCCGCCGGCCTGGTTGATGAATGGATCGCTTACCTTGCCCCCAAGGTCATGGGCGACCCGGCGCGCGGCCTGTTTGCCGTGCCGGAATATGCCCAAATGGCGCAATGTCATGACTTCCGGATTCACGATCTGCGCCAACTCGGGGACGATATCCGGATCACGCTGCGGCCGAATGGTGCGTGAGGGGGTTTCAGGCCCCTTTTTCTGCGCTGGCTGAGGTCTTCCATTCGGCTTGGGGTTCTCCCGAGGCGACAAAACCCCTAAAATGACCGACCTTTTGGAAATCAGGCCGTATCTAGCGGCGGGCTCTTTATCATGTTTACCGGAATTATTCAGACCGTGGGCCAAATTATCAGCGTCACGCCCTTGGCGGGTGCTGATGCGCGCGTGGTGATCGACGCGGGTGAGCTCGATCTGACGGATGTGGCGTTGGGCGATTCGATTGCGGCCAACGGCGTGTGCCTGACGGTGGTGGCCTTGGATACGACGCAAGTCCCGCCGCGCTACAGCGTCGATGTCTCCGGTGAAACCTTTGCCTGTACCACCGGTTTTGCGGCTGGCCGTCGGGTGAATCTGGAAAAGGCCCTGCGCCTGTCGGATCGGCTGGGTGGACATCTGGTGTCGGGCCATGTCGATGGCGTCGGTGAGGTGCTGGCGCTCACGCGCATTGGCGAGAGCCACCGTTTTGATATTCGCGCGCCAGAGTCGTTGGCGCGTTATCTGGCGGCGAAGGGCTCGATTGCGGTGGATGGCGTGTCGCTGACCGTCAACACGGTCAATGGCGGCGATTTTTCCATCAATCTCATTCCCCACACTCTGGAGCATACGGCGCTGGGCGATCTGACGCCGGGTAGCCGCGTCAATCTGGAGGCTGACATGCTCGCCCGCTATGCTGACCGCCTGATGGCCTATTTGGACAAGAAAGACTGATATGAAAATTGCAAACACCCTTGAAATCATCGCCGAACTGAAGGCGGGCCGCATGGTCATTCTGGTCGATGAAGAAGATCGCGAGAACGAGGGCGATCTGGTGATGGCGGCCGAGTTTGCCACGCCCGAGGCGATCAATTTCATGGCCCGTTATGGCCGCGGCTTGGTGTGTTTGACGCTGACTGACGACCGTTGCCGGCAACTGGGCCTGAAGCAGATGGTGGCGGATAACCAGACGCCGTACAGCACGGCCTTTACCGTGTCGATCGAGGCCGCCGAGGGGGTCACCACGGGTATTTCGGCGGCCGACCGCGCGGTGACGATTCTGGCGGCGGTGAAAAAGGATGCGGTGGCGACGGATATTATTCAACCCGGCCACATCTTCCCGTTGCGGGCCCAGCCGGGCGGCGTGCTGAAGCGCGCCGGCCACACCGAGGCGGGTTGCGACCTGGCGGCGATGGCGGGACTGGTTCCGGCCTCGGTGATTTGCGAGATCCTGAAGGACGACGGCACGATGGCGCGTCTGCCGGACTTGCTGGTCTTTGCCGAGGAGCACAACCTCAAGATTGGCACCATTGCCGATCTGATTCATTACCGCAGCGAGACCGAAGGTCTGGTTGAGCGCAGGACCGAGAAGTCGGTGCAAACGCCGTGGGGTGCCTTCAATCTGGTGGCCTATCACGACAGCACGGCCAATGAAACGCATCTGGCGCTGGTGCGCGGCACGATTGCGGCCGATACCGAGACCCTGGTGCGGGTGCATGAGCCGGTTTCGGTGCTCGACTTTATTGATTCCGGCACCGGCCATTCGTGGACCATGGATGCGGCGATGAAGGCGATGGCGAAGGCCGAGCGCGGTGTGATGTTGCTGCTGCATCGCCCTGAAACAGGCGAAGATTTGCTGAACCGCCTGAGCGCGGACAACTCGGTAGCCGGCAAGGTCGAGTTGCGTAATTACGGTATTGGCGCGCAGATTTTGCGCGATCTTGGCGTGGGCAAGATGCGCCTGTTGTCGCACCCGCGCCGCATGCCGTCGATGACCGGCTTCGGGCTGGAAGTGACCGGATTCATGGAACAGGGGAACTGAAATGGCTCAATATGACCGCGTACAGGAACGCGAAATTGCGCTGGATGGCCAAGGCCTGCGCATCGGCATTGTCCGTGCCCGCTTCAATCACACGATTACCGAAGGGCTGCTGGCCGCCTGCGTTGATACCTTGGTCAAGCTTGGCGTGGCCGAGCCGGACATCCGTATCGTCAATGTGGCGGGTGCGCTGGAGATCCCAGTGGTGCTGAAACACATGGCGGACTCGAAACAGTTTGAGGCCCTGATCGCCATCGCCTGTGTGATTCGTGGCGAGACCTATCATTTTGAGGTGGTGTCGAACGAATCCAACGCCGGCATCACCCGCGTCCAGCTCGATTCGGGCATTCCCGTAGGCAACGCGGTGCTGACCCTGGAGAACGAAGACCAGGCGGTGGTGCGGATGGATGAAAAGGGCGTCGATGTCGCTCGGGTCGCTGTGGAAATGGCGCAGTTGCTCAAGTCGTTATGACCCCCGTTTCTGAAACGCCGGCAACCCCGACGGTTGCCAAATCGGCCGGTAGTCGTCGCATCTCCCGGGAACTGGTTCTGCGGGCCCTGTATCAGTGGCAGTTGAATGACAGTTCGCTGGCGGTGCTGGTGGCACAGGCCGAGGCGGCTGATATCCATGGTCGGGCCAATGTGGCTCACTTCGAGGCGCTTCTGGCCGGGGTGCTCAAGCATGTCGCGGAACTGGACGAGGCCCTGGCCCCGATGCTGGATCGCGAGATCGCGGCCCTTTCGCCGATCGAGCATGGCGTGCTGCTGCTGGGGTGCTACGAATTGATCTATCAGCCCGATGTCCCGTACCGGGTGGTGCTCAATGAGGCCGTCGATCTGACCAAGCGTTATGGCGGCACTGATGGCCATAAATACATCAATGGTGTCCTCGACAAGCTGGCACATGCGGTGCGCCAGGCTGAGGTCGGGGCGGGGCGGTCTGCCCGATAGGTGCGGCGGCTGCGGTGGCGACTGAAACAGTGCCCTCCGAATTTGACCTGATTCGCCGCTATTTCACTCGCGCTACGCCGGGTGCGGTGCTGGGTGTGGGTGATGATGCGGCCCTTCTGGCGTTGACCCCCGGTTTCCAGTTGGCGGTGTCAACAGACATGCTGGTTAGCGGCCGGCACTTTTTTCCGGATACCGACCCTGAGTGGCTGGGTCACAAGGCGCTGGCGGTCAATTTGTCTGACCTGGCGGCCATGGGTGCCAGGCCGCGCTGGGTTACGCTGGCGCTGGCCTTGCCGGAGGCGAACGAGGCCTGGCTTTCCGCGTTTGCGCGCGGCCTGTATGCGCTGGCCGATGCGCACGGTGTGGAACTGATTGGCGGCGATACGACGCGGGGACCGCTGAATATCTGTATTACCGTGCTGGGCGAGGTCGAGCCTGGGCAGGCCCTGCGCCGTGATGCAGCGGGCGTGGGCGATGACATCTGGGTGTCTGGTGAGCTGGGCGGCGCGGCCTTGGCGCTGCGCCATCTGCGCGGTGAGCTGGATCTGGGCGCAGCGGCGGATCGTGCGCTGGAGCGTTTGCACCGCCCCCTGCCGCGCGTTGCATTGGGTCTGCGCTTGCGTGGTCTGGCGCATGCGGCGATTGACCTCTCGGATGGGCTGTTGGCCGATCTTGGTCATATCCTCGAACATTCCGGTGTCGGTGCCGTGCTTGACCGTGCGGCCATTCCTGCGGCGACTCCGTTTTCAGCGGAGTTTGCAGCGGCGTTTGCAGACTTCAAGCCGTATTTCGATGGATGCGTACTCGCCGGTGGTGACGATTACGAATTGTGTTTCACGGCGGCGCCCGGATGCGCCGATGCGGTGCGGAAGGCTGCTGCGGAATGTGGGGTTGCGGTGACTCGGATTGGTTGGATTACCGAGGCCCTGGATTTCGTCGATACGGAAGGCCGCGTTTTTGCGCACACGAAGGGTTATGACCATTTCGCCTGATCGCCATTTTCTCTTCGCCCATCCCGCGCATTTCATCGCCTTGGGTTTTGGTGCAGGTCTTTCGCCCAAGGCCCCGGGTACGGTGGGGACGCTGGTGGCTTTTCCGTTCTATTTCATGTTGGCCGGTTCGCCCTTCTTCTGGCTGTGGGCGCTGGCCTTTCTGGGCATCGGGGTCTGGGCCTGTGGGGTCGCCGGACGGGCGTTGGGCGAGCACGATCATGGGGGTATCGTCTGGGATGAGGTGGCGGCTTTTTTGTGCGTGCTGCCATTTGCAGCGGATGAACCGTGGGGCTATGTGTTGGCCTTCGCGTTGTTTCGCCTCTTCGATATCTGGAAACCGTTCCCGATTGGTTGGTTTGATGCCCGTATCAAGGGCGGCTTTGGCGTGATGCTGGACGATGTGCTGGCCGCGCTGTTTGCGATCGGGGTGCTGTTCGGAGTGTCGGCATGGCGGTGAGCGAGGCCGAATTGGAGACGCTGGCTGCCGAGGTGGGGCGGGCTTTAAGGCAAAGGGATTGGCGGTTGGCAACCGCCGAGTCGTGCACCGGTGGCTGGATCGCGCAGGTATCGACGGCTATTGCGGGCAGTTCGGAATGGTTTGAGCGCGGCTTTGTGACCTACAGCAATGCCGCCAAGCAGGAGATGCTGGGGGTGCGGGCCGAGACCTTGACTCAACATGGGGCGGTCAGCGAGGCTACGGTACGGGAGATGGCGACCGGGGTATTGGCAGCGAGCCGGGCTCAGGTGGCTGTGGCCGTGTCCGGGGTGGCGGGCCCGGGTGGCGGTACGGCCGAAAAACCTGTGGGTACGGTGTGGATTGCCTGGGCTGGGCCGGCCGGCGTTGTGGCAACGCACTGTCATTTCGCCGGTGATCGCCACGCGATTCGGGCGCAAACCGTACAGCGGGCCCTGGAAGGAATTCTGCTGCAGGTTGCCTCTGGTAGCTAAGGGCAGCTAGGGACAGCTAAGGGTCGTTGCAAGAAAGATCTGTGGGAGCATAAATCTGAATGTGTGTGCCAGGCTCATCGTATGAGCTTTTGGTCGTGCCATAATGGCTGCATCAGTTTCATAAACCGTTTAAGAATTGGAGTCGGTCATGGATGAAAACAAGATTAAGGCACTGGCAGCGGCGCTGTCTCAAATCGAGAAGCAGTTTGGCAAGGGCTCTATCATGCGGATGGGCGACAACACCGTGATCGACGACATTCAAACGGTCTCGACGGGTTCTCTGGGGCTGGATGTGGCCTTGGGTATCGGTGGTCTGCCGCGCGGCCGGGTGGTCGAGATCTATGGCCCGGAATCGTCGGGCAAGACCACGCTGACCCTGTCGGTGATCGCGCAGATGCAGAAGCTGGGCGGTACGGCCGCCTTCATCGACGCCGAGCACGCGCTTGATCCGGCCTATGCCCAGAAGCTGGGTGTTAATGTCGGCGACCTGCTGATTTCGCAGCCGGACACCGGTGAACAGGCGCTGGAGATTGCCGACATGCTGGTGCGCTCCGGCGGCGTGGATGTCATTGTCATCGACTCGGTGGCGGCCTTGGTGCCGAAGGCCGAGATTGAGGGTGAGATGGGCGATTCCCATGTCGGTCTGCATGCCCGTCTGATGAGCCAGGCACTGCGCAAGCTGACGGCCAACATCAAGCGCACCAATACGCTGGTGATCTTTATCAACCAGATTCGCATGAAGATCGGCGTCATGTTCGGTAGCCCGGAAACCACCACCGGCGGTAACGCGCTCAAGTTCTACGCCTCGGTGCGTCTGGATATCCGGCGGATTGGCGCGATCAAGAAGGGCGATGAGGTGGTTGGTTCCGAGACGCGCGTCAAAGTGGTCAAGAACAAGGTGTCGCCGCCGTTCAAGGAGGCGATCTTTGACATCCTCTACGGCGAGGGTGTGTCGCGCGAGGGCGAGATCGTCGAGATGGGCGTAGCGCAAAAACTGGTCGATAAGGCCGGTGCCTGGTATGCCTATCAAGGCGAAAAGATCGGTCAGGGCAAGGACAATGCCCGCGAATATCTGCGCGAACATGCGGACATTGCGGCCGAGATCGAGGCCAAGATTCGCGCCAATCTGGGTGTCAAGGCGCCGGGCGCAACGGTCGCAGAGTGACCTTGTACGAACGCGCCATCGCTTGCTTGGCGCGGCGCGAATACAGCCGTGCAGAACTGGCACGCAAACTGGCGGCTCACGCTGAGGCGGCCGAGGGTGTGGATCCTGGCGAGTTGATCACTACCGTGCTGGATCGGCTGGAGGCCGAAAACCTCCTGTCCGATGTTCGCTATGCGGAGATGCTGGGCCATAGCCGCGCCGGTCGTCATGGCAGTTTGCGCCTTCGTCAGGATCTGAGGCAGGGGGGCGTTTCAGAGCAGGATTGTGCGATTCCACTGGCAGAGGCGCAGGCTAGTGATCTGGAACATTGCCGGAGCGTGTGGCAAAGGAAATTTGCCGCCCTGCCGGTTGATCTCAAGGATCGGGCGCGGCAAACGCGCTTCCTGTTGTCACGCGGCTTTCCGGGCCGGGTGGTGGCGCAGGTGCTCAAGGGCTGCGCAGATGAGGATCTGACCGGAGATTAAATCCGTGCCCGGAGCAGTTCGGCGATCTCTGCATCGTCCAGGACGATGGGATTGGTCTTCATGCTGCTGCCACGGCTGTTAGCGACCAGGCGCGGGATCGCCGCTTCGTCGATATTGAAGGCGGAGAGGCGTGGCAGGGCCATCGACCGGGTCCAGGTCTCCAGGGTCGATAGCAAAGCGGCGTGCGCCTCCTGATCGTGAAGGCTGGCGTCCTGTGTCAGCAGACGCCCCACGACGGCGTATTTTGTTAAGGCAACGCTTTCGGGCATACGGGCGCGCAGGGCAGCGATATTTATGCGCGTGGCTTCGGCGACCAGGGTCCCGCACGCCAGGCCGTGTGAGATAGGGAAAAAGGCCCCCAAAGGCGCAGCCAGTCCATGCACGGAGCCGAGCCCAACCTGGGCCAGGGTTATGCCGGAGAGGAGGGCGGCGTAGGCCATGTTGGCACGGTGCCGGGCGGCATCCGGCGATTCCGGGTCGTTGAACCAGGGCAGCAGGCTGTCCCGAGTCCGCGTCAGGCCCTCCAGCGCCAGGGTATCGGTGAGCGGATTGGCGCGGGTGGAAACGAAGGACTCAAGCAGTTGCGTAAAGGCGTCCATGCCGTTGGCCGCGATTATGGCCGGCGGGCAGGAGGCCAGAAGATCAGGGTCGATGACAGCCCACTCGGCAATCAGTCGATCATCGCGAAAGGATTTTTTGAAGCCCCGCGGCCCGCCTTCCGAGAGCACGGCATTCTTGGTCGCCTCGGAGCCGGTGCCGGCGGTTGTGGGTACGGCGATGAAAGGGGTGCTCGGGCCTTGATAAGGAAGTTCGGGGCCCACGCCTTCGAGGTGGTCACGCACCGAGTTGCCGGGACGAAGCAGCCCGGCGATGGCCTTGGCGGCATCCAGTGCGCTGCCGCCACCAATGCCGATGACCACAGCAATGGACTGGCCTGTGTGGGCAGAAACGATGGCGTCGATCAGATCGGGACTGGGTTCGCCAGGGATGCTGACCTGTTGCCAGGTGATCTGTCGTTGCGCGAGGCGTTCCCGCAGGGCGGGCCAGGCCGGGCAGCGATTCAGGGTCTCGGCACCGGTGACAAGGAGTGCCGTGCGGCCAAAATCGGAGGAAATATCGGCGACGCGGAGAAGCGTGCCGGGGCCAAAAATAATGCGCGGCAGGCGGCTGAGTTCAAAGGCGGTATGCATTGCGTTTCCAATCAGTAGGTTGGGTTGGATGATACCGTTCTGGCTGGGGGTGAGCGCGCGGCCAGCAGGAAAATAATGGCGGATAGGTGTTGACAGTCCGTTGGGTGGTCTGCATAATCTCGCTTCTCTGACGCGGGGTGGAGCAGCTCGGTAGCTCGTCGGGCTCATAACCCGAAGGTCGTAGGTTCAAATCCTGCCCCCGCAACCAGTCAGCCGGTTCTTTAAAAACAAGCGCAGCCTTAAATGAGGTGTGGGCATTAGGTCTGGTGGAGTATTTGAAGGTTTATTCCTGAAGAATGCGAAGCGAAGAGATATACCTAATGCTTACACTTAGAAG
>VGVU01000005.1 GCA_016873905.1 Betaproteobacteria bacterium
GATCTGCTCGACGCTGGCGGTGCCCTCACCGCCCGCGCACAGAAAATCGTGGAATAAGGTGCTGTGATAACTGCCGGGCACGCGGGCACGAATGGCGTCCCAGCGGGCTGCGCGGTTTTTTGACCAGTTCCCGTCCGCGCGGCCAAAGGCGTAGATCTTGCGTTCGCCCGTAGCACAGCGCATGCCTTCAAAATTGATGGTCCGCACCCCGCTTGGCGAGGTGATCACCACGCTGTAACGCGTCACGCCATCACTCCCCGTGGTCAGCGACTTGCGGTCAAGGGCATAGCGGTAACCGGGGCGCCCTTCAATCTCGAAGGCGAGTAAATCAGCATCAAGCGGGGCATTCGGCATCTGCGCCTGCAACTCTTGCCATGCCACGACCGCCTCGTCGAAGTCGTACTCGAACCGACTTTCCTGGCCCAGGTTGATCGCATAAGCGGGCAGGCTCAGGAGTAACAGGGGCAGCCCCTTTCCATACCAAGAAATCATGACGAAGACCTCGGGGAGGGCATAAACAAGGCGCATACCGCGGCCTTCTGGCCCCGTTTGTAGCCGGGATTGGGCAGGGCATCCGGCTGTTCCGGGGCCGGCATCGGATCGGCCGCCGGGCGGGGCATGGGCGAAGCCGCGCGGGGCTCACTCCGAGGCTCACGCGCAACCGGCCTCGCGGCCTCGGGCAGGGTGTCTATCGGCAGGCTGCGCTGGATAAAGCGCTCCACGCCTGACAACAGTTTTTCCTCTTCCTTGCCAATCAGGGAAACGGCCAGTCCCGACGCGCCCGCACGCCCCGTGCGACCAATACGGTGCACATAATCCTCGGCGTGGTAGGGTAATTCGTAGTTGAACACCGCCGGCAGCTCGGCAATATCCAGACCGCGCGCCGCAATATCGGTCGCAACCAGCAACTGGATCTCGCCTTTCTTGAAACCCTCCAGCGCGGTAATGCGTTCAACCTGGGCCTTGTCGCCATGAATAATGGCCGCCGACACGCCGCGTTTTTGCAGTTGCCGACCCAGCTTGTCCGCCGTCAGTTTGGTGCGGGTAAAGACAATGGCCTGCGTCAGGCCGCGCTGTTTCACGATGCGTAGCAGGGCATCCAGTTTTTCGGCCTCGGGCACACGGTAGCCGACTTGTTCGACGGTCTCGGCAGCGGTATTGCGGCGCGCGACCTCGACCTTTTGCGGGTCATGCAGAAATTGGCCGGACAGACGCAAGATGTCGTCGCTAAAGGTCGCCGAAAACAGCAAGGTCTGGCGTTGCTTGGGCAACAGTTCGAGGATGCGTTTGAGATCCGGCAGAAAGCCCATGTCGAGCATGCGGTCGGCCTCGTCGAGGACCAGGAATTGCACCTGCGACAAATTCACCACCTTGCTGCCGGCGTGGTCGAGCAGACGGCCCGGCGTGGCGACGAGCACCTCGACGCCCTGGCGCAAGGCCGCGGTTTGTTCCTGCATGCCAGCACCGCCATAAACAACGGTGCTGCGTAGCGGGAGATTCTTGCCATAGGCCACCACACTGTCATGCACCTGGATGGCCAGCTCGCGCGTCGGGGTCAGCACCAAGGCACGCACCGGGTGGCGCGCGGGCGAGGTGCTGGTGTTGGCAAAGCCGCGCAAACGATGCAAGAGCGGCAGGGCAAAGGCGGCGGTCTTGCCGGTCCCGGTCTGGGCCTGGGCCAGGAGATCGCGCGCCGCCAGCACCAGCGGGATGGCCTGACTCTGGATCGGGGTCGGCGTCGAATAGCCCATGGCATTAATCGCCGCCAAGATCTCGGGGGCAAGGTGCAGGTCGGCAAAGGTATTGGCCTGCTCAATGGCGGGTGTAGAAGCGGGAGCCGCAGCAAGTTCAGTCATGTCAGTTCAGCGTGCGCCAATCAAGGCCTTTTTCCTGCTCGGCCACAAGAATCCAGTCCGGTTGGCAGCCCAGTGCATCCGCCAAGGCCTTCGTGGCCAATTCGGGGGTGTTGTTCTCGGCCGACAGATGCGCAGCCACCACATGGTGCAGCCCTGCATGCGCGACCTTGGCCAGCAGGGCTGCCGTGGCCGCATTTTCAAGATGGCCGTGAGGACCCAGAATGCGCCGCTTCAGCGACTCGGGGTAACGGGTGCTGGCACGCAGGCGCTCGGGATCGTGATTACATTCCAGGACCAGGGCATCGCAACCGGCCAGAGTGGCCTCGATATGGGCCGTCACATGGCCGGCGTCGGTCAACAGGCCAAGGCGCCGAGCCCCATCCGAAAGGCGAAAATGCACCGGCTCGCGCGCGTCATGCGGAATGGTATAGGGCAACACCTCAAAGGCGCCGATGGCCAACGCTTGCTCACCATGCAAGAGGCGCGGGTCATGCGGAGAATTATCCTGTGCCTCAAGCGCCGCCAAGGTGCCGTGGGTCATCCACACCGGGCACGCCGCACGCTGCGCAAAGGCCGCTGCCGAACGCGCATGATCACTGTGCTCGTGGGTCAGCAGGATGGCATCCATGTCGTCCGGAGCCAGTCCCAGCCGGGCCAGCCGTTGCACCGTGTCCTTCACGGTCAGGCCACAATCAATCAGAACCCGCGTTTTCAAACGGCCTTCCGAGGCCTCCACCACCCAGGCATTGCCCTTGCTGCCACTCCCAAGTGCGGCGAAACGAAACACTATTTCAACTGCTCCAGCAACAAGGTCAGGATGCGCATGGCCGTCTCGTTGCGCAACACCTCGCCCTGCTCGTTGAGAACCGTCACGCTGGTCGTATCCCCTTGCGTCAGGACTCGAACGCGATATTTTTGGGCCAGAACCTTGTTGTCATCGGAGCGCCAGAACGCCACCTTGTCCAAGAAGCCCTTCTTGGCCACGCCCGCCTCAGGATCGGCGTAGCGGACAAAATAGACACCGCCAGCGCGATCCCGGTCTTCAACCACAAAACCAATCCGATCCAGGGCGAGACCGACACGACGCCAGGCGCGATCAAACAGCTCCGGCAGGACCAGGTTACCGCTGCCATCCCCAGGGCGAACCAGGGTCGCCATCGGGACGGCGGCCTTTTCGGCCAGACGCGCCGTCGCGATCTTCTCTTCTGTACCCAGACGAACCATCAGGCGGCGCAACATCTCGGCCTCCAACTCCGGATCCGGGTTTCGCGGCTGCCACATGGTGCGGCCCTTGCCCTCGTCACCGCCGGACTGGGTGCCTTCGTAAACCTCACGCATGCCCCGATGGCTGATATAAATCTCCACCGTGCCGGGCTCGCTACCCTGCTCAATCCGGCTGCGGAACTTGTCGCGATCCGCCGTCGAATAAACCATGTCCATCGCCCGGCCGAGGAACTTGCGCATCCCGCCTTCGGGCACCTTGGCGCGATTCTCGGCCCATTCGGTCTCCATGACACCCGCCTCGGGCAGCTCCACATTGATAATGAAGCCCAGTTCCTGCCAGAAGTCCTTAACCGTCAGCCAGGCATCCTTGGCCGGTACCTGAGCCACCAGCCAGCGCTGTGTCCCGGCCCGCTCAATGCGCACCTTGTCCACCTTGGGCAACAAGGCCTTGCTGCTTTCGGAGGCTGGCGTACTGCTCCGGGCGCGGTCGTATTCAGAGGCCGTCGCAGAACCCCGACCCATGGCGCCCGGCACGGTGTAGCGCGTATCCGCTGTCGGTTGAACCAGATCCGGCGGAACGACCAGGGACGGAAGTTTTCCACCGCCCTCGGTCTTGTAGTCGATCTTCTTCTCATCCAGCAGGCTGCAACCTGCCAGAGTGACCGCCGTGGAAACCAGAACCAGCCGAGCTATGGGCGTACGCATCAATGTAATCTCCTCAAAGGACGCCGGCTTCACGCAGGGCGGTACGAATCGTTTCGTGATGGTTTTCGGCAAGCGGCGTCAGCGGCAGACGAATCCCGCTCTCGCAGAGTCCCAATTGCTGCACAGCCCACTTCACCGGGATCGGGTTGGCCTCAACAAACAGCTTGCTATGCAGGGACAGCAAGCGGAAATGAATCTGCCGCGCCGTGACAACATCACCGGCCATCGCGGCAACGCACATGGCATGCATCAACCTGGGAGCGACATTGGTCGTGACCGAGATCACGCCGTGACCGCCCAGCAGCATCAGCAACACACCGCTGGCATCGTCACCGCTGTACACGCCAAACGAGGAGGGGGCGCGCTTGATCAGATCGGAGCCTCGTTCCATGTTGCCGGTCGCATCCTTGATCCCGATCACACCGGGGACCTGCGCCAGACGCAGGGCCGTGTCATTGCTGATGTCGGACACGGTGCGGCCCGGCACATTGTAGAGAATCAAGGGCAGTTCGACCGCCTCGGCAATGGCCTTGAAGTGACGGTACAGGCCTTCCTGGCCGGGCTTGTTGTAATACGGGGCCACCGACAGACCCGCCACCGCACCCGCCTTTTTGGCGCAATGGGTCAACTCAATGGCCTCGGTCGTGGAATTGGCGCCCGTCCCGGCGATCACGGGAACACGACCCGCGGCCTGTTCCACCGCCGTGCGAATCAGCAGGCAATGTTCATCCGGATCCACGGTGGGCGACTCGCCAGTCGTTCCGACGATCACCAGGCCATCCGTACCTTCGGCAATGTGCCAGTCAATCAGGGCCCGGAAACGCGGCAGGTCCAGCCGGCCATCCGGCAACATGGGGGTAACAAGGGCAACGAGGCTACCGGTAATCATGATCCACGCACTATCCAACAAAACCAGTGCATTCTAGACGATCTCCGTGCAGTTCGGGTGTCGCCGATGCGTAAGCGAGGACAGTCAAGCGGCCGTACCGACAAAGTCGTCCAGCAACGGGACATCAGTCGGCGCCGTTGTCCTCGCCATTCCGACAGAACTCCGCCAGGGCCTCGGCATCCAGCACCTGAATCTTGCGCCCCGCCACCGCGATCACCTCCATCTCAAGCAACTGCCGGAACGCCCGTGACAGGCTGGCCTGAGCCAGGTTCAGCTTGGCCGCAATATCGCGCTTGCTCGCCGGGAGGGTCAGCCCATAGACGCGGGGATTGTCCTCGGCACGGAATTGCAGAAGGTAATAACTCAGGCGTTGCAGACTGGATCTCGGTGAACTACCGGCAATATCACTGATCAACCCTATCACCCGATTGGACATGGCCTCCAGCAACTGACAGGCCAGGCCAGCATCTTGTTGGGCCTGCTGGCGCAACACCTCGGAGCTAATGGCCAACAGATGCGAGTCCACCTTGGCAACCGCCGTCGCGGTATGGGGAACCCCCAGATAGGCCGTCGCTTCGCACACCGAATCGCAGGATCGGGCCAGAACAATGATCTTCTCGGCCCCATTGGGCAGCGGCAGGAACATCCCAATCTGGCCGCTCACAACAATAAACAAATCGTCGGCCAACTCGCCCTGACGATACAAAGTGCCGTTTCGCGGCAGAAAAACACTCCGCGCACTCTCGGCCAGACGCAGCAAACTCTCTGACCGAACGCCCTTAAACAGGGTGCATCGACCAATCGATTCGGCTGTCTCAGTCAAGGACAGGATACTGGAAGGGGCTACCGTCATTTGGAATATAAATTGTGTTTATATTCCATTTATAGTCCATCGCCACAACCCTGTCCAGCGCTTGCTGCCCCAGCCAGATGGATGCCCCAAGCCAATCAGGTCGGGATCTCGACCTCATCCGGGATATGCCGTGCCTCATCGACCAGCATGACCGGAATATCGTCACGAATGGGGAAGGCCAAACGATCGGCCCGGCAAATCAGCTCCGCCGCCGCACGGTCGTAATACAAAGGCCCCTTGCACAGCGGGCACACCAGAATATCGAGCAGTTTGCTGTCCACGATAAATCTCCTTTATCCGTTAAAACCCAGTATCTTCAAGATGCGTCCTTGTAGCCCCTCTGCGACCACAGCGTCAACCTCCAGCACCCAGCAATCCGGATGCGCAAAGGCCTCGCATTTGACGGCATCTTTCGCCGTCATGATGACCGGCCCAGGCGGCAGGTCCGCCGCCACAAAACGGTGATGATCCGGGAAGGCATAGGGCACCGGCGTCAGGCCCAGCCGGACCAATTGATCAAAAAAGCGTTGCGGGTGGCCAATACCCGCCAGTGCGGCCACCGACTGCCCCACAAAATCGGCAACCGCGGCCGTCCGGGAAGGGTCGTGCAGACTACGCAGCACCCCAGCCTGCAGGTGCATCGCGTAAGTCGGCGCCGCGCATTTCAGCGCAGTCAGGTTTTCTCCGTTGATCACCACCGCCGTCACGGTATCGAGTCGCCCCGCGCCCTCACGCAACGGCCCCCAAGGTAACCGGTGTCCATTACCCAGGCCACGCGTCCCGTCAATAACAGCAATCTCGATATCGCGTGCCAAAGACAAGTGTTGCAGTCCATCATCACAGAGCAGTACATCAACCTCGGGATGCGCCGCCAGCAGGGCACGGCCCGCCGCCGCCCGCCGTGCGCCCACCCAGACAGGACACCTACTCTGCCGCGCCAGCAGGATCGGTTCATCGCCCACTTGCTCAGCCGCGCTCTCCGCCAAGACCGGCAGCACACCATGCGCCTGCCCCCGGTAGCCACGACTCACGATTCCCGGGCGCCAACCCGCCGCCCGCAAGGTCTGCGCCAGCCAGAGAGTCAGCGGCGTCTTGCCGGTACCGCCCGCCGTAATATTGCCGACAACGATCACTGGGCACGGTAGCCGGTCCGCGCGCAACACACCGGATCGGTACAGACGGGCACGCCATCCGGAAATCAGGGCAAAGAGTCCCGCCAAAGGGGCCAAGCCAAGGGCCAGGGCACGACAGCGCACGACCTGGCTACGGCGCTCCAGGCGCGAGTACCAGCACTCCAACAGGATTGAAGTCAGGCCGCTCACGCCAATCGCATCACTCACCGCTCGTCTTGGTCACAAAGGTCACCCGGGTCAGGCCCGCGCGGCGGGCCGCATCCATGACGCGGATAACCGACTGGTGCGTCGCCCGCGCATCGGCGTTGATGATGACCACCGGGTCGGGGGCGTTGACGGCCGCCGCCTTGAAGGCCGCGCTTAGATCCTGAACGGTGGTCTGGCTCAGGCGCGTGTTATTGAGGCTGTAGCCGCCTTGCGCATCCACACCAATATCCAGCCGCTTGGGCTCGTCACGGGCCGACTCCCCCTTGGCCTCCGGGAGATTGATCTGCAATTCGGAGAAACGGGCATAGGTCGTGGTGACCATCAAAAAGATGAGAATGACAAGCAGGACATCAATGAGCGGGATCAGGTTGATCTCTGGCTCATTGGCGGCCCCACCGCGCTGAAAATTCACGGCCGATCTCCATGAACCACCTCGACCAACTTCACGGCCTGCTGTTCCATTTCGATCAGCAGACCCTCGACCTTGCCGCGAAAATGCCGGTAGGCAACCATGCTGGGGATCGCGACAATGAGGCCAAAAGCGGTGTTGTACAGCGCAACCGAGATGCCGTGCGCCAAGACCGCCGGATTGCCACCGGTGGGGGTTTGCGAGCCGAAGATCTCAACCATGCCAATCACGGTGCCCAGCAAACCGAGCAGCGGCGAGACCGAGGCGATGGTACCCAGGGTGGTCAGATAGCGCGACAAGTCATGTGCCACGGCACGACCCGTCTCTTCCAGCGATTCCTTCATGAGTTCGCGACTCATGCTCAGGCTACTGATCCCGGCGGCCAGGATCCGGCCCAAGGGCGAGGCATCATCGGTCACGGGCGTACCCGCCTTGAGCTCCGTCAGCGTGCGCTGCAACAAGCCCGCCGGCAAGACCCGATCGTCACGCAGGGTCCAGGCACGATCAAAAATAATGCCGAGGGAGACCACCGAGGCAATAATCAACGGCCAAATAGGCCAACCAGCCGCTTCGATAAGTGCAATCACGGAGTTTCCTAGAAGATAGAGGGGGACACCGGCTACTTTATCGCCGCCCTGCGTCAGGGGCAAGCATCCCTCTAGAGGTCGTTCGCGCAACACGCCCGGACCCCGAGCGTCCAAAACGCCACCCTGGCGACAACCCTGTATAATCGCGCGGCCTTATGATCCGTCCAATATTTCTTCGTCCCTGCACCCCCGGTGCCGCGCAGGCCGTTCTCATGAATCGCCTTTTCGCATGATCCGACGCCTGATCCGCAAGATCCTGGGGCGAGGTGCATCGACCACCCCTCGCATCATCCCGGTCTCCCAGCACGGCATCCGCCGCGAGCAGATCCATCCTTGCGCCCTCAAGGTCACGCGCACCCTGCGCGCCGAAGGCTTTGCCGCCTTTATTGTGGGGGGCGCCGTACGCGATCTGCTGCTCAAAAAGACGCCCAAGGACTTTGATGTCGCCACCAATGCGACCCCCGACCAGATTCGGGCCCTCTTTCGTCGTGCCCGCGCCATCGGCCGCCGCTTTCAAATCGTTCATGTCTATTGTGGCGCCGATACGATTGAGGTAACCACCTTCCGCGCCAGCCAGGACAGCAACAGCGAGGCTTCCGAGGACGAGGGTCTGCGCCAAACGGCGGCTGACGGCCGGATTCTGCGTGACAATGTCTTCGGTTCCCAGAGCGAAGACGCCGCCCGGCGTGACTTCACGGTCAATGCCCTCTACTACGACCCGCACGACGAAAGCGTCTGGGACTATCACAACGGCGTGGCAGATGCGCAAAAGCGCGTCCTGCGCATGATTGGTGACCCCAAGACCCGTTTCCGGGAAGACCCCGTGCGGATGCTGCGCGCCACCCGTTTTTCGGCCAAGCTTGATTTCCATATTGATACGGCCACCCGCGCGCCCATCGCCGAACTGGCCCCCATGCTGGAGCACATTCCGTCCGCCCGTCTCTATGATGAGATGATGAAACTGCTCCTGTCCGGCCATGCCGAGCGCGGCGTCCACCAGCTCCGCGCCGAGGGCCTGCATCACGGCATCCTGCCCATTCTTGATACGGTACTGGACGCCCCGGCCCACAAACCCTTTATCCATGCGGTCCTGCATGACACCGACCTGCGCATCCGCGAGGGACGCTCGGCCTCGCCCGCGTTCATGCTGGCCGGCCTGCTCTGGTTCGTCTTCCAGAAGACCTGGGAAGACCTGAAGGACGAGGGCCTCCCCGACAGCACCGCCATGTACGAGGCGATGGACGAGACCCTGGAACGGCAGCGCAAGCAACTCGCATTCCCGCGCCGACTTGACGGCACCATCAAAGAGATCTGGGCGCTGCAACCCCGTTTTGAACAACGCAGCGGCGCGCGCCCCTTCCGCCTTCTGGATCACCCCCGCTGGCGGGCCGGCTATGACTTTCTCCTGCTGCGCGGCCACGGGGCCGATGGCGCAGCCGCCGAAATCGCCGATTGGTGGACGCGCTTCGAGGCGGCTGACGATGCCACCCGCAACGACCTGCTGCTACCGACCAGCGGCGAACGCCGCCCACGCCGCCGCAGAAAACGCAGCCCTGCCCGGGCCACCGACGGCGAGGACGCTGGCCGTGAATAACGCGGCTGCGGAGGCCGCAGAGGCCGCATCAGCTCGGGTCACCGCCTATATCGCCCTCGGCAGCAATCTGGGGGACGCATCGGGTGATGACGGCCCCATCCAGCAAATCAAACGCGCCCTCCTGGAACTGCACAGCCTGCCGAAAACACAGCGTGTACGCCACTCCAGCCTCTACCAGAGTCCGCCCGCCGGGCATGCGGACCAACCGGATTACATCAACGCCGTGGCTGAGATCAGGACCCAGTTGACCCCTGGCGAACTCCTCCAGGAATTACTCAAGCTGGAAATCCGTTTCGGTCGCCGGCGCTTATTCCGCAATGCCCCCCGCACCCTGGATCTCGACCTGCTTCTCTATGATGCGCTGGTCCTGCATGAACCCGGTCTAACCCTGCCGCACCCGCGCATGCACACACGCCCCTTCGTCCTCGTGCCCCTGCTGGAGATCGCCCCGACGATCGAAATTCCGGGACATGGCCCGATCCGGACCCTGCAACCCGCCCATGATCAATCGCACTTGCGGCCCGTTAAACACCAAGCCGCCTCTGCGCTCCTTGAAGGTGCTGCCTGATGCACCTGCAGGAGGCCCGTTACATCGTTGTGGAAGGCCCCATCGGGGTTGGCAAGACCAGCCTGGTCAAGAAGCTCGCCGACCATCTGGGCGCCAGCACCCTCCTTGAGAACACCCAGAACAATCCGTTTCTCGCTCATTACTACCAGGACCGGGCCCGCTTTTCCCTGCCCACCCAACTCTTCTTCCTGATGGAGCGACACGAACAATTGCGCCAACTGGCCCAACCCCAGTTGTTCACGCCCACCACGGTCGCCGACTTTCTCCCGGAGAAGGACGACCTCTTCGCCCAAACCACCCTGAATGAGGACGAATACCGCCTCTACAGCAAGGTCCACGCCGCCCTCTGCACCCCGGCCGATGCCGCCCCGCCAACCCCCGACCTGGTCATCTTCCTGCACGCCCCCACCGAGATCCTGGCCCGCCGGGTCATGCAGCGCGCACGCCCCATGGAATCGGCCCTCGACGAGGGCTATCTGGCCCGCATCAGCAAGGCTTACAATCAATTTTTCGGCCACTACGACCGGGCGCCCGTCCTGACCGTCAACAGCGCACATCTTGACTTTGTAAACCAGGAAGACGATTTTTCGCTCCTGTTGCAACATATCGACGCCATGCGCGGCCCGCGTGCGTTTCTCAATCGGGGTCTCTAATGTTTCTGCCAAAACTCCTTGAAAAGGCCCACAGCGGCGAACGACTGGTCACCCTGACCTGCTATGACGCCAGCATGGCACGCCTCATGGCGAGCTGCGGCATCGACATCCTCCTCGTCGGCGACTCGCTGGGCATGACCATTCAGGGCCATGACAGCACCCTGCCGGTCAGCCTTGCCGATATGGTCTATCACACCCGTGCCGTGGCCAAGGGCGCTGGGGGCCAGGCCGTCATCATGGCCGACCTCAATTTCGGCAGTTATCAGGCCTCGCCCAAACAGGCCTTCGCCAGTGCCGCGCAGCTCATGGCGGCCGGCGCCAACATCGTCAAACTGGAGGGCGGCGCCCCCTTTGTGGAAACCGTCCGCTTTCTGACCCAGCGCGGGGTTCCGGTCTGCGCCCATCTGGGCCTGCTGCCCCAATCCGTCAACGCGACCGGCTACCGGATGCAGGCCAAGACCGAGGACGCCGCGCAGCAACTCCTGGACGATGCCCTCGCCTTGCAGGCGGCCGGGGCCAGCCTGCTGATCCTGGAGGCCATTCCGGAAAAACTGGCGGCCCGCGTCACCCAGGCGCTCACCATTCCAACCATCGGCATCGGCGCCGGAGTCCACTGCGACGGCCAGGTCCTGGTGATCAATGACCTGCTCGGCCTAACCCCTACGCCGCCCCGTTTTGCGAAGGACTTTCTCCACGGCCAGGGGAGTCTGGAGGCGGCCATTCGCAACTATGCCGATGCGGTCCGCCGGGGCGAATTCCCTGGCCCGGAACACAGCCGCTAGGATCCCACCATGCAGATGCTCCACACCGTGGCGGAACTCCGCGCCGCCGTGCGTCTGGCCGGCGCCGTGGCCCTTGTCCCCACCATGGGCAACCTGCATGCCGGACATCTCCAGCTCATCCAGACGGCGAGGCAGCGTGGTCTTCCCGTCGTCTCCAGCCTCTTTGTCAATCCGCTGCAATTTGGCCCGGGCGAAGACTTTGAACGCTACCCGCGCACCCTGCAGGCCGACGCAACGCAACTCGCCGAGGCTGGCTGCAACATCCTTTTTGTCCCCTCGGTCACCGAGATGTATCCCGAGGCACAGACCTGCCGCGTCGTCCCGCCCCTGGCCGACGAACTCTGCGGAGCCAGCCGACCCGGCCATTTCGCCGGCGTGGCCACGGTCGTGCTCAAGTTGTTTAACATGGTGCAGCCCCGAATCGCCCTCTTCGGAAAAAAGGATTATCAGCAGCTTTTCATCCTGCGCCTGATGACTCGCCAGCTCAATCTGCCGATCGAGATCCTGGGCATTGACACCGTGCGCGCCGAGGATGGTCTCGCCTTGTCCTCGCGCAACGGCTACCTCAGCGCGACCGAACGGGCCGAGGCACCCCGCTTGTATCAGGTTCTCCAGACCCTGGCGGCGGCACTGAGGGCCGGAGAAACGGATCTGGCGGCGCTGGAGAATGCGGCCGCGGCCGAGCTGACCCGGCACGGCTGGCAGGTCGATTATGTACAAATCCGCGCCCAATCCACCCTCCTCGCCCCCGCCCCGACCGAGGCAGCCTGTGTGGTATTGGCCGCCGCGCGTCTGGGCAACACCCGACTGATCGACAACCTGGAAGTGACACGGCCGATGCAAACGGTATAATTCGCTCCCGTTTTGACCTTCACACGCTTTCGATGCAGCGTACGCTCCTCAAATCCAAGCTTCACCGCGTTCGAGTTACCGCTTCGGAACTCGAATACGAGGGGTCGTGCGCAATCGACGAAATCCTGCTTGAAGCGGCCGATATCCGCGAGTACGAGCGCATCGAGATCTACAATGTCAACAACGGTGAGCGCTTTGCGACTTACGCCATCCGCGGTCAACGCGGCAGCGGCATGATCTCGGTCAACGGCGCGGCCGCACGCAAGGCCGCCGTCGGTGACATCCTCATCATCGCCACCTACAGCCAGTACAGCGAAATGGAACTGACCCAGTTCAAACCGACGCTGGTCTATGTGGACGAGAGAAACCGCATCAAGCGCATTGGCAATCAGATCGCCTCGCAGGCGGCCTGAGCACTAACGCCTCACCTGCCCCCAATCAAAACCGGGTCCTGGATCGGTCTTGCGCCCCGGCGCAATATCGCTGTGGCCAGCGATATCCACCAGACTGGGGTACGCCGTTTTCAGATCCGCAATCAGCGTATTCAGCGCGCGGTATTGCGCCTCGGTAAAGCGATGCTCATCGCTCCCCTCCAGCTCGACTCCCAGCGAGAAATCATTGCAACGCTCGCGCCCCCGCCAGTTCGAGACACCCGCATGCCAGGCCCGCCGGTCACAGGACACAAACTGGAGCAGTTCGCCATCCCGACGAATAAAGAAATGCGCCGAGACGCGAAGGGCAGCGATCTGGGCGAAATAGGGATGCTCCGCCGGATCGAGGCGATTGGTAAACAAGGCCTCAACGCCCGGCCCACCAAATTCACCTGGCGGCAGACTAATGGCATGGAGAACCAGCAGGCTCGGGGGCTGCGTATCCGGGCGCGCATCCTGATTTGGCGAATCCACGCGCCGGGCCGCCGCCGACCAGCCGTCATGCCAACCGTCATGCCCACCTCCAGCATTGATCGGATCGGAGGGGTTCGGGTTAGAATCCATCGCCATATTGTCTGAGATCTATCGCCATGTTGCTCGCTGAAATGCTGTTCTTTCTGGTCCTCATCCTCGTCGCAGCCGAGGTCTTCGTCAATGCCCTGGAACATCTGGGCGAGAAGCTGAAGATCTCCGAAGGCGTCACCGGCTCGCTCTTCGCAGCGGTCGGCACCGCCCTGCCTGAGACCATCGTCCCGCTGCTGGCAATCTTCGCCGGCACCCAGAACCAGCAACTCAACGAAGAGATCGGCGTCGGCGCCATCCTCGGTGCGCCGCTCATGCTCTCCACCCTGTCGCTGTTCCTGATGGCCACCTTTGCCTTCAAGAAGCGCGGGCTTCAGGGTCACTTCAACCCCGAGCGCATCGGCCTGGAGCGCGACCTCAACTTCTTCCTTGCCGCCTTTGGCCTGTCCTGCCTCGCCCTCTTCATCCCGCACGAGGTACCCGAGGTTCGCACCACCTTTGCCTTCGTCATGGTGCTGATTTATTTTGTCTACATCATGATGACCCTGCGTGCCTCCGCGCAACTGGTCAAGGACGGACACGGCACCGAGGCCGAAAACCCCATGTTCCTCAGCCGTGTCGGGCTTCCCACCAACTGGCCCACAATCACCCTGCAACTGGGCGCAGGCCTTGTCATGCTCGTCCTTGGCGCCAAAGGCTTCATTCACGGCATCGAACAGGCCGCTCCGCTCCTGGGCATCTCGGCCCTGGTTCTGTCCCTGCTCATCGTCCCGATTGCGACCGAGTTGCCGGAGAAGGTCAATTCCATCCTCTGGATCCGGCGCCACAAGGACACCCTGGCCTTCGGCAATATCACCGGCGCCATGGTCTTTCAAGGCACCCTGCTACCCGCCATCGGCATCCTGCTCACGCCGTGGGTGCCTCAGCGCGAGGTCCTGGCAGGCGTGGTCGTCACCCTTTTGGCTGCCCTCTGGCTGCGCGTCCTGCTCACGCGGGGCCAACTGCGCGTCTGGCATCTTGCGGTCAACGGCGGGCTTTATTTCACCTATCTACTGATCGTGATTATTTGAACCCGTTGAGCCTTCGCCGCGCTGGCGATGGGCCTCACAACAGTAGAAATGCCCGTGTGTCAGGATGGCCTCGGAGCGGGGCAGGTTCACCTGGCAGACCTCGCAGCGCACCATGTCCTCAACCTCGGGCGCACTCGCACGCCGATCCTCAGCATGGCGCTGATTGCGCCGCTTGCTGGCCCGGTACAGCAGGTAAATCCCCAGACCCAACAGTATCCAGAAAAGAATCTTACCCAATGTCAAGACCGTTCTTGTGCGTGTCGTTCAGGGTCATCAGGAGACGCTGAAAGGGAATGAAGCGGCCATACTTGACCACGATGGGCAGAAACGGGAAATCCTCACCGTAGCCCCATTCATAACGCCCCGCCACCATGTCGTCGAACACCTTGCGCACCTGCGCATCGAGGTGGTCAAGAAACGGGCCAAACTGCTGGGACTGCTCGGGGTCGTAGTCGAGGCTACTGCGCATCTCGTCGATCTCGTACACGGCTTGGTGCATCAGATCGATATATTCGTCGATGGTCTTGGGGCGTTTGATATTCATCGTTCACTCACGGCCGAATAAATAAATTCACCGGCAAAAAAACAGGGGCCACCTGGGGCCCCTGCAGATTACCACGCTCTTGGCTTACTTGCCGGCCAGGGCTTCCAATTGCTTGGCCCGGATCACATTGCCGTTGAGGGCAGCCTCCTTGGCCGAGCTACCGTAGGCCACGGCCATCAGCTGGCTGTAGTACAGCACCGGGATATTGAACTTGGTGCCATACTTTTTGTTGATCGCACCCTGATACAACTCCACATTGGCCTGACACAGCGGACACGGCGTAACGATCATGTCGGCTCCGCCATCATACGCAGATTCGACGATGTCCTTGATCTGGGCATGCGCCTTTTCCGGCTCGGAGAAGGCCAGCGCACCGCCGCAGCAGGTGACTTTCTGGTCGTACTTGACGGCCTCACCGCCCAGCGATTCGACCAGCTTGTCGAGGTACTTCGGATTCTCGTAAGACTCGCCATCAATGCCGAACGGACGGTTGGTCTGGCAACCGACATAGCCAGCGAACTTCAGGCCATCGAGACCCTTAACGACCGGCTTGGTCAAGGCGTCATAACCGAAGTCTTCAATCAAGACCTCCGCCATGTGGCGAACTTCCGGGATCACGGTGATATTGAGACCCGCCTCTTTCAGCGCGATCTGGGTGTCCCGCATCAGGACATCGGAGTGCTCCAGGCGCTCCTTGGCCTCACGGGTGCCCAACCAGCAGGCGGCACAGGTCGCGACCACATCCAGGCCGGGCAGATGCTTCTCGGCCAGAGCCAGATTGCGTCCCGACAGGGCCAGACGCGGCAGTTCACCGCCTTCGGCGTAACCGATGGAGGCACCACAGCAGTTCCAGTCCGGGATCTCCGTCAAACTAATATCCAAGGTCTTGCACATGGTCTGGACCGAGGTCAGATAGTTCGACGAGGAGGCCCCCTTTTGCGAGGAGCAACCCGGATAGAACGCGTATTCTTTATTTGCCATCTTCAATTCTCCTTCAGACCGCTTAGGCAGCCTTGAGCGCCTTGCGCGTCTCTTCCAGTTCGCGGGCCTTCTTCAACATGGACTGGAGACCCTTCTGATCCTTGCACTTGTGGCCACCGAACAGTTCCAGCGGGTTCAAGCGGCCGGCCTTGACCAGACCAATTGCAACAGACTGCATCTCCAGGGCCTTCTTGATGCCACCCATGAGGTCAAACTTGCCCTCGGCATTACGGAAGTACAGGTCCACGGTCAGCATCACCTCGTTGACGCGGCCGGTCTTGGCGGCGTTGTTCCAGAAGATCTTGCCAAAGTTGCGGGTCGGCTGAAGTTTCGGCGCCACGCCCAAACGGTGCGCGTAGTTGGCGATACCATGCATGATGTGGGTGATCGGCAACTTGCGCGGACAACGCACATAGCAGTTGTAGCAGGAGGTGCACATCCACATGGAGTTGGAGGTCAGTACCTCCTCACGACGGCCCGCACGCACCATCATGAAAATCTCCTGCGGCGGGTGATCCCAGCCCGGGTGGAAGTTGGTCGGACACGAGCCGGCACACACACCGCACTGCATGCACATCTTGATCCATTCACCCATCTCGGCCTGGTCTTCCAGTTCCTTGAGGAAGTTGTTCTTGTAGCGAACGGCCATCTCGGTGTTATTTACACTCATATCATTCTCCGATCAGAAGCCCTTCATGGGTGACGGACCCATGGCTTCGAGTTGGGCGGCATAATCATTGATGCGCTGGGGTAGCGTGACGATATCGGTGATTGCAACTTCGGTATCAAACACACGCTCCGGCTCCAGACCCATGCCCTTCAGGGTGTCACCCACCTTGGAAAGACGGTAGCGGCCCAGTTCGGAACCCTTCACGAAGTGGCACTGATACTGCTCGCCGTGCTTGCAACCCATCAACATGATGCCGTCAAAGCCAGAGTTCAGCGCGTCGGTAATCCAGATGGTGTTGACCGAACCCAGGCAACGCACCGGAATCACGCGCACAAACGCCGAGTAGTCATGACGGTTCATGCCCGCCATGTCGAGGGCCGGATAGGCATCGTTCTCACAGGCCAGGATGAGGATGCGCGGCTTGTTCTCGAACTCATCCGGGACATTGATGGCCTTGACCTGAGCACCCACGGTGTTGACCGAGTAGTTCTCGAACGAGATCACGCGCACCGGGCAGGCACCCATACAGGTACCGCAACGGCGGCAGCGCGATTCGTTGAACAGCGGGAAGCGCTTTTCGTCTTCGTCGATGGCGCCGAACGGGCATTCCACCGTGCAGCGCTTGCACTGGGTACAGCCTTCCAGACGCGCGGTCGGGAAGGAGAGGTCGCCGGCACGCGGGTGCGCGGCCTTGCCCAGACCCGCATTCTCCACGGCCTGAATGGCCTTCATGGCGGCACCGGTTGCGTCTTCACGCGCCTGCACCATATCCATCGGGCGCCGCACCGGGCCGGCGGCGTAAATCGCGGTCCGCCGGGTTTCGTACGGGAAGCAGATGAAGTGGCTATCGTTGAAACCGTGCTTGAAATGGGGGATATCCGGGCCCTGGCGATAGCTCAGGTTGAGCACCGATTTGGCACGCAGCTTTTCGACCTGAAGGTCTGCCTCGGCCTTGATGTCAGCGTCTTTGCTCTCCGAGGCAACCACGGCCGCGTTCAGGGCATCCAGATCCGGACCGGAAGTGGGCACGGAACCCGTCGCCAGCACGACCAGATCGGCCTGAGCCTGGGTGTCTTCGTTGAGGATCAGGTCCTTGAAGTTGACCGTCAGACCATTGCCGCTGGCAGCCACCGTGGAAACCACGCCCTTGGAGAAGATCACGCCCTTGTTCTGCGCCGAGCGGTAAAAGTCCTCGCCGTTTCCGGGCAGACGCAGGTCGGTGTAGAGGACCACAGTGTCAACATCCGGGTTGGCGTCCTTAAAGTACATCGCCTGCTTGACGCTGACATTGCAGCAGTAGCCCGAGCAGTATTCGAGGTGTTCGCCAGAGGCATCCCGTTGTCCGGCGCACTGCACGAAGACCACAGACTTGACCTCCTTGCCATCGGACGGGCGCTTGATGGCACCCCCATTCGCGGCCTTGGCCAGCGCTTCCAGACCGGCCTGATCGACCACATCCGGGGAGGCACCGTAGCCCAGGTGCGGCAACTTGTTGGCGTCATAGAGCGTGAAGCCGCTGGCCTGAATGATGGCGCCGACATCTTCGGTCACGGTCGAGCCCGATTCGACGGTGATATCCGCCTTGAAACGACCCGGCGCACCGGCCGTCTTGGTCACCGTCGCATTGAGATAGACCGTGATGTTGGCATCGGCGGCAATGCGGCTGACCATGTCAGCCACACCCGTATCTTCCGGATCCTTGAACGGCTCACGGGTCGGTACGCGCTTGTAGTTCTGCGCAGCCCAACCCCCCAGGGCGCCGGTCTTTTCAACCAGCACAACCTTGTAGCCGGCCTTGGCCGCTTCCAGCGCGGAAGTCATACCGGAAACGCCACCGCCCACCACCAACAGCGTCTTGCTGCCACCCACATTGGGGTTGCCAGAGGGCACGGTCATCGCCTTGACCTCGGCACAGGCCATGCGGACATAGTCCTCGGCCATTTCCTGCGTGGTCTCGCGAGCCTCTTCCGTGTCCGGGCGCACCCAGATCACGCCCTCGCGCAGATTGCCGCGCGAAATCGCCGTGGTCGAGAAGTTGAAGGCCTCGGTCTTGGCGCGGCGCGAACAAGCGCAGATCGCCGCATGGGTCACGCCCTCGTTGTCGATGTCGTTCTGGATCATCGCCACACCCTCGGCAGAGCAGAGGAAGGCGTGCTCGCGCACCAACTGCATCTTGCCTTCCTTGGTCGCCGTCTTGACCAGCGTTGCCACATCCAGGCGGGCACCCAGTTCGCAACCGGAGCAGATATACGCCGCGTGTTTCTTTTCAGCCATCGTTGCACTCATGATCAATTCTCCGCACGGGCGACTTGGTTGACGACCTGGATCGCACGCAAGGCCGCCGCCGTCGCGCTTTGTACAGCGCGGTTCACATCCAGCGCGTTGGTCGCACACCCGGCACCAAACACGCCCGTATTGCCATTCATCGCCAGGAAACCGGAGGAGTCGGCGACAATCCCTTCCGACAAGGCCGCCGGAATGGCCATGCCCTTGACGGCCGGCTCCATGCCCACCGCCAGCACGACCAGATCATGCGGCTCGGAGTAGCGCTTGTAACCCTCGGTATTGACACCCCACAGACGCGGATCGCCGTTCTTGTCTTCGGAGATGCGGGCCACCTTGGACTTCACAAAGGCCACATTGGGATTGGCCTTGACCTTCTGGTAGAAGTCTTCGAAACGGTCGATGGCGCGGATGTCGATGTAATAAATGGTGGACTTGCCTTCGTCGCCAAAGGCCTCCTGCACATAATGGGTCTGCTTCAGCGAGGCCATGCAGCAGAAACGCGAGCAGTGGCGCAGATGGTTCTCATCACGCGAACCGGCGCACTGGATGAAGGCGACATTCTTGGCCTCCTTGCCATCCGACGGACGCAGGATCTTGCCCTTGGTCGGACCATGCGGATCGGCCAGACGCTCGAACTCGACATTGGTGATGACATTCTTGAACTCGCCATAGCGATACGGCGTGATCTTTTCCGCCGCATAGGGCTGGAAACCGGTCGCCCAGACGATGGCGCCGGCATTCAGGCTGACCGTTTCGGTCTGCTGGTCCAGATCAATCGCGCCCACCTTGCACGCTGCCTTGGCCGCTTCCGCATCGGCGGTTCCGATGATGGACGGATCCAGCACATAGCGTTGCGGATAGGCCATGTCATGCGGCAGATACGCGGCCTTGACCTTGCCCAGGTTGTAATTGAAGGCATCCGCGATCTCGCTGTTGACGGCCTTGGAGCACTCACCACAGGCCGTACACTTGTTATTCACATAACGCGGCGACAGGGTCACATTGACGCTGTAGTTGCCTGCCTCACCCGAGATGCCCGTCACCTCCGCCATGGTCAGAACCTGAATACGCGGATTCGCCTTCAAGCGGCGCAGGTTGATCTCCAGACCACAGGTCGGATGACACATCTTGGGGAAATAGCGGTAAAGCTGGGCCGTACGGCCACCGAGCCAGGGATTCTTCTCCACCAGCACCACTTGCTTGCCGGTCTCAGCCGCCTCAAGGGCTGCTGTCATCCCGGCAATGCCGCCGCCCACGACCAGAATGGTCTGGTTGGTCGCCACGATAGACGTCATGTGTCGTCTCCAATAAAACAAAAATTAGCGAAAATTAGCAAAACAGCCCCCAAAAAAGGGGCATGAAAGACGGCGTCAATCTTACCTGCAAAGCCCCTGCACCGGGACCATGCCCGCATCGAATGTACTTATATACAGATAAAGCCGTCGCAATACCCTGCTACCCCCCTGCTGACCCCCTGCTGACCCCCTGTCAGACCAGATTCAGGTCCAGAATGCCTTCCATCTTTTCGGCAGTCTCCGACTTTCCGGTACGGCTGTCGCCCACGATGGCCACGGTCACACTGACCGAGGGGGTCTCTTCTCCCAGACGGGCGCGCTTTTCAACGGCCACGGTCTTGATCAGGGTAATCAGGTCCTTGGCCAGATGCTCAGGGCCCTGCATCTCCACCGATTCGCGATTCGGGAAACCCGCCGTCGCGATATCGGCATCGCTGTTATCCGCCGCCGCGCCCGCCATCAGTTGGCTATGCGCCACCCCCAAACGCATCTCGCCGCGGGCCACCAGACGCTCGAACACCTTGATGAAGCGATCCTCGGTGTCCTGGAAAATGGCATGCAAATCCGGGTGCAAGACGGCGCCCTGCGGATCTTGCAACAAGGGGAAGGGATTGGCCCAGTAACTCGACTCGCGGGCACCCCGGAAGGTCTGCGTACTGCCCGCCGCCACCCGCTCCCCAAGACGGAAATGGGTGACCGCGTCCATGACCTTCATGTCGACATCAACGGTCGATGCACTCGGCGCCTTGAGACGGAAATTATTGGCATACAACAAGACATCCAGTTGGTGGCCGGTTGAGACCTCGGTATCTGCGCTGACCGGAACAATCTGGCGGGCATTGGAGCCGGTGGCACGGTTGTAGCCCACCTCGCGACCCTGCATCTGCATCTTGGCCCGCTCGGAGAAGCCGTCCAGACAGGCAAAGGCACCCGTCTCGGTACCATAAAAGATGGGGCGCATCTGGGCATCCTCACCGCGCTCCAGACGGATGCGGCCCATGTCGTCCGCCTTGACCCGCATCTCGGCAATATAGGGCGCACCTGCTGCATCAAAGCGCACCTTGTAACGCGTACACCCGCAATGCAGGGGGAACTCTCCGGCACGAATGGCCAGGACATTGTGCAAGGTCAGGATCGGCTTCTTGCAATAGCCAAAGTATTTCAGTTCGTCGCGGTTAGGCACCAGACCCACCAGGAGCTGATTCTCGGCATCCCACCAATAGCCCAGATCCTCATCCGCTGCGTCCGGATCCCCAAACATGAAGATGCCATCGGGCTTACGGCCCTGGCTGATCTCGTCCGCATTGGCAAACGGGAACAGATTCAACAGACCCGGCTCCATCTCGATGCAGCCGCGCGACTTGTGGATATAGGCCACAATCAGCCAACTGCCAACGCTCAGCGGCACGGCCACCCAGTCATCGGCGCGGAAACGCTCGCAACGGAACGGATTGTGCCCCAACTCATAGAAGGGCTTGGCGCGCTTGTTGGAGGGCGTCGTGTAATCAACACCGGTCTGGATGTCTGCCGCGATGGTCAGCGGGACATGCGACAAGGCGACATAATCCGGCGGCAGATTGAAATAATGACCCGAGATCTCGCCCGCCGTCACATTCGGAAAGGCGTTCAACCCCGGTGTGCGTCGCGTCCCTTCCTCCAGACCCACGCTATCGAGCAGGGCCCGCCGCGTTTCCAGCAAGAGCTCGGACAAACCACGCGCCTTTTCGGTGACCCTACCCTTAACGGTGGCCGAAGTCACATCACCCTGGGTTACAACCTCGTTCTGAAGACGCACCAGACGCGAATAGGAACGGGTGCGGAAGTGATGAAAGCCCCCGTCAAAGAACAGGGCCAGTTCGCGGGCCCGATCCAGGGCCTCACCCTCGATTTTTCCGGCGTTGAGCAGCAGCAGAAAATCCCGTGCCCGGATCGACTTCACGAAGGAACTGCGGTGTTGCCACTCATCGCGATAGCGCTCGTCACGCTGCCCGAGATCGTCCAGATATTCCTGCTTGTAACGATCCAGGAAGCGCGTAAACGGTAAACTTTTAAGCAATTGGGCCGGCGTAACACAACCCTCGCGAATTTCGAGAATACTTTCCATAACAGGCATCCTAACAAGCGCCTAACCATAAAAAACTGCCGTGCCGGCAGCACCGGTCAAGGCAGTTCATGGTTACAGCCAATCCATTAAAAACGCGGGGATTCTAGCACAGAAATCGGCGCCCGATCATGCCCAGCCGCAGGCGTTCAGGCGTGAACACTGGCCGGGCGCACATTACACGCCTCACCCGGTTCAGCTGGCACATCAATGGTCAAAAACTGCAGCGTCTCCAGATCGGCGAGAACATAGGTCGGCGGCTTGCCGACCCCACCCACGGTACCGGGGTTCACCAACCAGGTTTTTCCACCCCGGATGTTGGTCACCTCACGCTGACTGACGCGGTGATCATGGCCACACAACACCACATCGTAATCGCCGGTCAAGGCCATGGCCTCGGCGTAATGCGGGTAATGCACCATGAACAGGGTCCGGCCGGCCAGATGCAGAACCGCATCCTGGCCATGGTAGCGCACCGGACTATCGGGCTCGTGAGCCAGGTGCATCATGGTGTAAAGGTCGCCGGTGTTGTTGCCATGAATGGCGTGCACCGGCAGGCCATATTTCTTCAATACCCGCAGCGTGGTCGGCGCCACGATATCCCCGCAATGGAGAACCGCCTGCGCCCCCCGCGCCACGGCGTCTTCGACCGCGTGATCAAGCAAACGCCGGTTGTCATGCGAATCTGAAACGATACAGATCTTCATCAGAACATCGGCTTGTCGACAGCCGCGTTATAGCGATCCACGCCGCCGACAATCTCGGCCCGGGCCTCATCAATACCCGCCCAACCCAACACCTTGACCCACTTGCCCATTTCAAGGTCCTTGTAGTGCTCAAAAAAGTGCGCAATCTGGTTGAGCATCAGCGTCGGCAAATCCTCGGGACTGCGGACGGTGCAGTACATGGTGCACAACTTGTCGACCGGAACGGCCAATACCTTGCCATCCATCCCCGCCTCGTCCTCCATTTTCAAGATACCCACAGGGCGGCAACGCACCACCACGCCCGTGATCAGCGGGATCGGGGTAATCACCAGGACATCGACAGGATCGCCGTCCTCGGACAGCGTATGCGGGATATAACCGTAGTTGCACGGGTAATGCATCGCGGTGGACATGAAGCGATCGACAAACATGGCCCCCGTCTCCTTATCCACCTCGTACTTGATGGGCTCGCCGTGGGCGGGAATTTCGATAATGACATTGATGTCATCGGGCACATTACGGCCGGAGCTAACGCGATCAAGATTCATAAGACCTCTGACAGGATGGGCGGATGGTAACGGGATTATAAAGAGCCGCGGAGAAGGTGCGTGCAGAAAACAAAAACCCCTCCGCAGAGGGGTTTTTGTGCGACCTGAAAAAGATCAGGCCATGGCCTTGATGGCGGAAGACAGACGGCTCTTGTGTCGTGCTGCCTTGTTTTTGTGAACAATACGCTTATCGGCCAGACGATCCATGGCACTCATGGATTCCTGGAAGACGATCGCGGCGGCGGCCTGGTCGCCGGCCTCGATGGCCTTGCGAACCTTCTTCACGGCAGTGCGGTAGGCCGAGCGTTGAGCCATGTTTTGCAGACGAATACGGTCCGCCTGACGGGCACGCTTGCGAGCCTGTGCGCTATTTGCCATGGTGAAAGCTCCTGAAAACTTAAAAAAGAAGTCGCTAAGTATATCCCCCCGCCCAATGTTTGACAAGCTAGAATTGTCCCCCATGAATCTGCTCAGCGCCCTTGCCACCGTCAGCTCGATGACCCTGCTCTCGCGCATCCTGGGATTTGTGCGCGACATGGTCATTGCCCGCAGCTTCGGCGCAGGCGCCATCACCGACGCCTTTTTTGTCGCCTTCAAGCTGCCCAACCTGCTCCGCCGGCTCTTTGCCGAGGGCGCCTTCTCGCAGGCCTTCGTCCCCGTCCTGGCGGAGATTCGCAACCGGGAAGGGGACTCCGCCGCGCAAAAAGTCATCCAGCGCGTGCATACCTTACTGTTCCTCATCGTCAGCGCCACCGCCCTGCTCGGCATCCTTGCCGCGCCGCTGATCGTCATGCTCTCGGCCCCCGGCTTTACCGCAGATGCCGAGAAATTCGACCTGACGGTGACGATGACCCGTATCGTCTTCCCCTACATCCTGTTCATGTCGCTCACCGCGCTGGCCGCCGGCGTGCTTAACACCTGGAGCCGCTTCATGGTGCCGGCCTTCACCCCGGTGTTGCTCAATGTCGCCATGATCCTCGCCGCCACCGTGGCCGCGCCCTGGTTTGATCCGCCCATCCTGGCCCTGGCCTGGGGCGCCTTTCTGGGGGGCGTGCTACAACTGTCGCTGCAATATGTGGCGCTGAAACGACTGGGGCTGTTGCCGCGTTGGGATTTTGCCCCTCGTGACCCCGCCGTGCGCCGCATCCTCAAACTCATGGGCCCGGCCGCCATGGGCGTCTCGGTCGCGCAGGTCTCCCTGCTCATCAACACCATCTTTGCCTCCTTCCTGATCAGCGGCAGCGTCTCCTGGTTGTATTACGCCGACCGTCTGATGGAGTTTCCGACCGGGATGCTGGGCGTCGCCCTCGGCACCATTCTCTTGCCTTCGCTCGCCAAACACTATGCCGACGACGACAGCCGCGAATATTCCCGCCTGCTCGACTGGGGCCTGCGCCTGACCCTGCTGCTGGCCGCCCCCGCCGCCCTGGCCCTGGCCATTCTCGCCATCCCGTTGATCGCCACCTTATTCCACTACGGAGCCTTCACCGTCCACGATGTCGAAATGACCCGCCAGGCTCTCACCGCCTACAGCGCCGGCCTGATCGGGCTCATCCTCGTCAAGGTCCTGGCCCCCGGTTTTTATGCCCGACAAAACATCAAGACCCCGGTCAAGATCGCCATCCTCACCCTGCTTGCCACCCAGGCCATGAACCTGGCCTTTATCGGCCCTCTGGGCCACGCCGGCCTGGCACTGGCCATCAGCCTGGGCGCCTGTCTCAATGCCACCATCCTGTATCGCAAACTGCGGCAGCAAGCCATTTTCCAACCGCAACCGGGTTGGACCCTCTATTTGCTGCGGCTCACCATCGCCCTCGCCGCCATGGGCGGATTCCTCTTTCTGGCCATGGGCGCCGAGACCGACTGGCTAAAGGCCGATTTATCTGAACGCCTCCTCCACCTCGCCTGGCTCATCCCCAGCGCTGTGGGCATCTATTTCGCCAGCCTCTGGATCCTGGGTCTGCGCCCCGCCCAATTCCGTCGCACCACCCCGGGCTGACGGAATACGCCCCAACCCGTAGAATCACGCCTTCCTTGTAGCGTCGCCGTTTGCATAACGCCCGAACATGATCATTACCCACGGCTGGCCACGCGCCACGCGCCCCAACGCCATCACCATCGGCAACTTTGACGGTGTCCATCTTGGCCATCAGGCCATGCTGGCGCGTCTAACCGCGCGTGCCGTGGCGTTTGGCGCCCTCCCGACGGTACTGACCTTCGAACCGCATCCGCGCGAGCTGTTTACCCCGCATGACGCACCCACACGGCTCTCGTCATTACGCGAAAAGATGGAACGGCTGCGCGAACTCGGCGTAGCGCATGTGCATGTTTGTCCCTTCGACCGCACCTTCGCCGCGCTGTCGGCCGAGGCCTTCGTACAACGCATCCTGGTTGACGGGCTCAAGGCGCGCTATGTGTTGGTCGGCGATGATTTCCGCTTTGGTGCCAAGCGTGCTGGCGACATCGAACTCCTGGCGCGGCTCGGCAACGATGCGGGGTTTAGCGCCGAATCGTTGCCCACCGTCGAGGCGGCGGGCCAGCGCGCCTCCAGCACCGCCGTGCGCATCGCCTTGTCTGGTGGCGACATGGCGCTCGCGGCACAACTGCTGGGTCACCCTTACAGTATCTCTGGCCGCGTCATCGGTGGCGACCAGTTAGGCCGCAAGATCGGCTACCCCACCGCCAACATCCAGCTCAAACACAACCGCCCGCCACTCAAAGGCATCTTTGCTGTACGCGTCCAAGGGCTCTCCACGCCGGACTGGCCCGGTGTTGCCAGCCTCGGTACCCGTCCCACGGTGCACGCCAACGGTCGCCCGACGCTGGAAGTCCACCTGTTCAATTTCAACCAATCAATCTACCGCGCCCACCTGCGCATCGAGTTTCTGCACAAACTGCGTGACGAACAAAAATTCGACTCGCTCGATGCCCTGATCGCCCAAATCGGCCGCGATGCCCTTGAAGCGCGCACCCTGCTGAATGTCGGATAAGC